>CAZJOG010000165.1:0-5741 GCA_964547565.1 uncultured Desulfovibrionaceae bacterium | reverse complement strand
TTCTTTCAGGATGTCCGCGCCGCTCTTGTAAAAGCGACTGGCGACGAACAGGGGCGCACTCCCGATGATATTGAAACAGCCATACGGCAGTTGGTGTCGCGCTCTATTGCCTCTACAGAAGTTGTAGATATTTTTACTGCCGCGGGGCTGGACAAACCCGATATTTCCATACTGTCCGATGAATTTCTTGAAGAAGTAAAGCATCTTCCGCAGCGCAATCTGGCGCTGGAGCTGCTCAAAAAACTTCTGAACGATGAAATAAAAAGCCGTTCACGCAAGAATGTGGTACTTGCCCGCTCTTTTGCGGAAATGCTCGAAGAGTCTGTCAGGAAATACCAAAATCGTGCCATAGAAACGGCAGAAATCATTCAGGAGCTGATCCGCCTTGCCAAAGACTTGCGGGAAGCAGGCAAACGCGGCGAAAAAATGGGCTTAAATGACGATGAAATTGCCTTCTATGATGCCTTGGCCGATAATGGCAGCGCCGTAAAAATCATAGGAGATGATAAACTCAAAGTACTTGCAATGGAGCTTGTTTTGCGCGTTCGCCAAAGCATCACCATTGACTGGACTCTCCGCGAGAACGCCCGCGCCACAATTCGAGTGCTCGTCAAGCGCATCCTCAGGCAATTTGGTTACCCACCTGATATGGAACAAAAGGCAATCAAGTTGATATTGGAACAGGCAGAAGTGATCTGTGCGGATTGGACGAAGACAGATTGAGTGGAAGTGGAGCATGTTTAAATAATTTTTTAAAGCTGTAAGGTGTGGGGTATATGGCATTCCCTCTTGAAGTTGCAGATGAGGCAATGGTTGCATGCAAACGGTTTTGTGCCATTTGCGAAAAACAGTGTGGTACAAATATTGAGTTACACCACATTGTTCCATCAGCAAAAGGCGGTGAGGATGTTTTTTCGAATTGCATACCTCTTTGCTTTGAATGCCATGCAGAAGTTGAACACTATAATAGTTGTCACCCCAGGGGACGAAAATTTACAAAATCTGAATTAACAAAACGTAGAGATGACTTTTATACAAAAATACAAAATGGAATTTTACCAAACACATCACAAACAAGCGTATACTCTAATGGCAATAATAATATTGTGGCTAATTCAGTAAATATCACAACTGAAAGAGTTGTAAAACGCGTGCAGGTTGTCACTGATCCAGGCGGAAAGCATATAACGACTGCTACCGCTGCTAAAATAAAAACATTGCACACGGAAATAGTTGATATGCTGATCTCTGCTGGAAAAGACCCCAAAAGAGAGGCACCGCAGTTATGGGTAAAATTTAAAAAAGCTTTTAGCGTAACGAGCTACAAAGAAGTGCCACTTGAAAAAAGTGACGAAGCGATACAGTGGTTTTATAAACAAAAAAATATGCTGCTTCCAAAAGCGCGGAAAACGAGCCCTGATCTTTGGAAAAACGCACACTACAAGTCAATTTATGCGAAGTGGCGTGAGCTCGGATACTCAAAAGAGGAGTTATATTCTCTTGCATATGAGTACTTAAATCTGAAAACATCCATTTTGTCATTAAAGGAGCTTACACAAACCAACTTGCACAAGCTTAAATCAAAAGTATACTCTATGAGTAGAAAAACATAGGCTGCTGCAAATGTTAATGTGGAAACTCTGATGTATTAGTATATACACTAAGTTAAATGAACGTATATCAACGTGCATTTCAGTAGAGCAAGAACGTAGCCGCATTCATATGCGACATGTCTAACGGGATAAACCAGAAATGAAAGCCAGCGAAACCACCATTCTCAACTTTCTCAGATCTGTACGGCAATTTTACATTCCCGTGTATCAGCGCCCGTATAGCTGGCGGTTGGCGCAATGTCGCCAGCTTTGGCAGGATATTGTGCGCGTGGGCAATCAGCCCGAAGCCAGCCACTTTGTCGGCTCTGTGGTTACGGTGACAGAAGGCTTGGGCACGGCCACGGCTCCTGCGCCGCTGGTGGTTATTGACGGCCAACAACGCCTGACCACGGTCATGCTCTTGCTTGAGGCGCTGGCGCGGCATCTCCCGCCAGATTACAGCACGGTTCCACAGTTTGCTCCGGCAAAAATTCGCTACTACTTTTTGAGGCATGAGCCGGAAAGCGGCGATGCCCGCTACAAGCTGTTGCCCTCCAAAACCGACAAGGGCACCTTCTGCGCGCTGATGGATCAGGCCCCCATGCCGGGCACGCCTTCAGAGCAAATGCTGTCCAACTTCCAGTTTTTTCAGGAATGCCTTGATGCCTGCGAGGATGTGTCTGTCATCATAGAGGGCCTGCACAGGCTGCTGGTCGTGGACATTGCCCTCAACAGCCGTGAAGACAACCCGCAACGCATTTTTGAAAGCCTCAACTCCACAGGACTGGATCTCAGTCAGGCAGATCTTATCCGTAATTTCTTGCTCATGGGCTTGCCTGCCCATCAGCAACAGTCGATGTATCAGAACTACTGGTGGCCTATGGAGGCCCTGTTCGGACAAAAAGCCTATCAGGAACGCTTTGATCTTTTCATGCGCGACTATCTGACGCTGCACCACCCTGCGGGCAGCATTCCCGTTATGCGCGATATTTACACCACCTTCAAAGACCTGATGGCGCAGACCAATGCGGACAGCATGGTAAAAAGCATCCACAGCACTGCCGTCAAGTATGGCAGACTAGCCCTTGGTAAGGAGCCGCACCCCGCTCTGCGTGAGGTTTTTAACAACATTGCCGATCTGGTGCGCGTGGCTTACCCCTTCCTGCTTGCCGTCTATACCGACTACGAAGAAGGCCTGCTCCACGTTGACGACGTGCTACACATAGCCCGCATGGTGGAAAGCTATGTCTTTCGGCGGGCCATATGCGGCATTGCGCCCAACTCGCTGGACAAGACCTTTGCCACCTTCATGCGCGAAAAGAGCTTTGACAAAACGCGGTATGTGGAAAGCGTCGAAGCCGTTTTTCTGCTGCACAGCGCCCAGCGCCGGTTCCCGTCTGATGCAGAATTTCGCGAGGCCTTCATCACGCGCCATATCTACAAGGCACGTCTTGCCACCTATTGCCTCACCAAGTTGGAACAGCACCTCGGCAAAAGAGAACCGGCTGATGTGAGCTATTGCACGGTGGAGCACATCATGCCGCAAACCCTTTCTGATGATTGGAAGCGCGAACTGGGTGCAGACTGGGAACGCATTCATGAAACGTGGTTGCACACCGTGGGCAATCTTACGTTGACAGGCTATAATTCCACATACAGCAACGAGCTTTTTGGCGTAAAACGCGATATGCCTGACGGCTTACGCCAGAGTCTGTTGCATCTCAACAGGCCTCTTCGCGAGGTGACGCAGTGGAATGAGGAGGCCATACAAGCCCGTGCAGCCTCTCTGGCAGACATGGCCCTGCGAGTGTGGCCCGTGCCCACACTGGATGAAGATCGCCTCCAGACATACCTGCAACTCCGCAAAAGCAGCAGCTATACGCTGGAAGATCATCCGCATGTGTGCGGTGGCCCCATGAGTGATCTTTTTTCACAGTTGCGGCAACACATTCTGGCCCTTGGCCCGGATGTGCATGAAGAATATTTGAAGCTGTATATCGCGTACAAGGCTGTGACCAATTTTGTAGATATTGTGCCACAAAAGAGCAAATTGCGCCTTTCGCTCAATATGCCCTTTGAGCAACTGGACGACCCGCGCGGCATGGGCAAGGACATAACCGGACTTGGCCGCTGGGGTAACGGCAATGTGGAAATAGCATTGGCCGATGCAGACGACATTCCCTATGTGATGAGCCTTATTCGCCAGTCATTGGCTTTGCAGATGGAAGAATAAGACGAACTTTGCGAAATACTCTGTCACTTGCGGTGCCCAATCCACACTCGAACTCCCAGCATCTTTCTGTATTGTTGGTATACCCGTTGGTATAAATATTTTATTCAATAAAAACATGCCGGTAACACATTTATGGAGTCTCCCCTTCGGCACCATCAGTATTTTTAAGAAAGTCCAAGAAAGTCCGCAAAGCTAACAGCTACGCGGACTTTTTGTTTTTTATGTAGATGTATAGTCCCATGGTATGGTGGTATGGGAATAAGCCTACCTGTACACCTACCCATGGAGGCATGGGACATGCTGCAGGAGATTGTGCATGGGCTATGCACGGCAAGCCTATGCAGATTTACGCGTGTTCGGCGCAAGAATGCTGTCAGAGTGGG
The DNA here is from genome assembly GCA_964547565.1 of uncultured Desulfovibrionaceae bacterium. Lineage (GTDB taxonomy): Bacteria > Desulfobacterota > Desulfovibrionia > Desulfovibrionales > Desulfovibrionaceae > CAZPTC01. The sequence goes on along the minus strand of CAZJOG010000165.1, from coordinate 1,533 downwards.
CTGTTCATACGCCATAGTGCCCAAGAAAGTGCCGTGGCGAAACTTACCCATGCAGCGTATGGCAGCATAAGCAAAGCAGCGGCTAATGAAATACGCTGGAATTTGATGATGCAGATAACAATGCTCAGGGCCAACACGGCACACGCGATAAACGCCGCCACCCCCGCGGGCTGCAACCAGAAAACCACGGGCCAGGCGGCGTTCAGAATCAACTGCCCCCACCAGCAAACATGCGCAATAGTGTAGGTTCTTGATGGCGGTACAGGGGTATTCTTCCACACCAGCCATATGGCAAGGCTCATGCTGATATAGAGTAAAAACCATACCGGGCCAAACAACCAGCCGGGAGGCGCCCAAACAGGCTTGGCCAAGGCGGCATAAAAACTGGTGATAGTTACTTTGCTTGTAAAAAAACCACCAAAAAGCGCGGCAACACCGGAAGCCGCAAGATATCCTGCCAGAATAATTGGTGATAAAAATTTTCTTTGGGCTACCTGCATCATAAACTCCAGTGGCTTACAGTAAACACACACTGTGCAGCTATCAGGCCGCCAAATGCAAGCCTTGCACGGTTTTCTGTATTTCTGCTATACGGCTATGTTTTGCCATAATGCGCCTTCGCGGCATCAATTTAATCATATTACTTAGTCCCATAGTGGTCAAGGTGCTGGCTGCTTATACAAGCGTAGAGTTTTTCGCGTTGATTAACGGGAATACCCTAACGCCAGCTTGTTTTTTTCTCCTGCTGCGTGGTGGGCTTTGCACCGGTTGTGTTCTTGCGTTTTGTTCGTTGAACAGGCGGGTTATTTTTCCACAACAGAAGAGTCGCGCATAAGATTACGGATAGTGTGCGGGTGCACCTGCAAAAGTTCTGAAGCACTGCCGGGCCCGTATATTTTTTGGTCGCATTTTTCCACACACCACCGGATATACTCTTTTTTCAATGTATCCATGGAAGGTGGGGGATTATGCGCGCTGTAAAAAGAAAAAAGTTCAAAAAGCGAAAAACTGCCGGACGGGAAATGCGGTTTTTCCTGTTCAAGGGTAATGCCTTCGCCGCAATGAAAAGAAACTGTAAACGCAAAGTTTTTCCTGTGGCAATGCAAAACTGCTTTTTTTACCACATGCTCCAATTCCCGTATATTCCCGGGCCATGGGTATTTTCGCAAAACGTGCAGGTCATGTTTGCGTAACATGGGTGGCTGCTGAAGGTCCAGACTCTGGGCGGATTTTTTCAAAAAATACTGGGTAAGGGGCTCAATGTCATCAGGGCGATTCCGTAAAGGTGGCACAAAAATTTCATACTCATTCAGGCGAAACCAAAGATCCGCCCGGAATTTTTTTTCTCGTACCATTTCTGCCAGATCTCTGTTTGTAGAAGCCAAAATACGTATATTAAGCGGGATACGGTGCAGCCCCCCTACCCTCTGGATTTCCCTGTTATCCAAAACCCGCAAAAGGTATGCCTGGCCGGTGAGGGAAAGTTCCCCTATTTCATCCAAAAGAATAGTCCCTCCCTGTGCCTGTTCAAAA
>CAZJOG010000164.1:0-5747 GCA_964547565.1 uncultured Desulfovibrionaceae bacterium | reverse complement strand
GGTATAAAAATGCCTTGCCCCTGCTGCCAGTAAGGCGCAATTTTGCTGTGCATCCATTGAGGGTAAGGCAAAACAAGGCATCAATTTTGAGCTGCTCACCAGGGTTTACGGTTATGGTGTACATTTTTTCGTAAAAGCCGGAGAAAAGAGGTGCTTGGAATGGGTCAACAATATCCTTGTTGTTTTCGCGGGTAATGCTGTAGGGGCCTTGTTCGTGGTAAAAGCCGTTTACAAGGGAAACTTTGAACTCTGTAGGCTTTACTATGTTGCCTACTTCTAAGGTTTGGGGAATAAAGTAGATTTGGTTTATCCACGGGTCTACTACACTAGGGCATATAGCAGCGGCGTATGTGCTTGAAAACGGGTTATATACGCCGCGTTGTGTTGCGGCACCTGCGTACCCACTGGGTATATTGCGCACTTCATCAGGCGGATATTTTGTGTAATCATTTGTGAACCATGTATCATCCACAATGTCACACTCCCAAAATTCATTTTGGGTACGCTGCTCAACCGTCAAGTATGGCAAGAGACTGTAGGTTATAGCTGCATCATAGTTTGCCATAGTTTACTCTTCATCAAGCGCAAGCAGTGTGCTATAATTATTATGCCCACTATAGGGGCTTTGTAAAACAAGATACCTTTTCCCTGCCACAAATACATGCTGAAAATTTACAAATGAGTTTGAGGAATTATATGCAAACAAATAGTTGTTAAAAAAACCTTCATAGCCAGTTGATTTGGTATAAGCACCAAATGGGGCAAAACAAGGTAAACGGGTAATAGGATGCTTGCCAGAAGTTCCATAGGGTATAGTACCTAAATTAAACGACCCTCCTTGGCTATAGTCTGTGTACGGCGCTTCCTTTTTTATTTGCAATTTGTATATAAAGTCAGCTGTATCAATTTGCCAGCCAATAATTGCAGGGAAAATACTTGGTCCCCCGACAAACCTGCTGTCAATGTTAGAAGCAAGAAAAGCAACACAATAATAGGGGCTACTATATATTATATTTGCTGTTACAAAAAAATCTCCGTTATCAAAACATGCAAAAAGATAAGGCATTCCATTGTAATAAGGGTATGTGTTGTTTGAGTTACATAGCCAAACTTTTGTGAGTCCCGGCAAATGGGGCTGTGGGGGCCATATACCCTTTGTGGCTGTTTTCGCAAACTCATACTCTGTATTTGTGCCAAGGCGTACCTTGCTTGTATTGCTGTCAACATTTGTCACAGTAAAACCACTTGAGGCAAGGAAGCCAAGTATTTTTGTATAAAAATCAGTGTCGTCCGTTGGATAAAAAAGTTCTTTTGACAATACTTTCATAGTTACCTCAATTCAAACGCTGTGTAATTTGTAATGCCTCGTTTTGTTAATTCAGGCACTAGCAAATAATTTATTAGATTACCGTTTTCTTCTTCCACTTGCAGAATATCTTCTGGCACAGCCGAAAAACCTGTCGTAAAATATACACCTTGGAACTGGCCAAGGCCGCCTGTTTCAGAATGATATAAAGTCACAGGTGCCAACAGTCTTTTCCCGTATATACTCAATCCACCAGTTACACCTATAATACCCATACCACCCGTATCATTCACCCATCCACGCGGTATAAGTACCCTCCTGTTAGCGGCTGTGGATATCCACAAGGTCGACACGTCGGAATACCGTGTTGCAATGCCAGTGTTATTACCCCCCAGAGCGATATAGTACGGCTGTATCATTTGCGGCTGGTAGGGTATGTATAGCCCTGCAAAATATGTAACATACGTTGCAGCCATGCGGGCAACCCACCGTATATGCCGCGCATCCCCACAAAGCCACACAGGGTGCTGTAAATTAAAACTACAAGCGGCAACTGAAGTATAATTCACTTGTTCACCCGCTGATAATGCACTATTAAACGCCGTACAACTCATGATATAGAGATTGTATATATCTTTTGCTTCATCCACATACGTCCGAAAACCCAAAATAACTTTATCCTGTCCCGTAAAGCCTGTGTTTGACGCCCAAAATTCAATAATATTATCTGCCTCTCTGGTATCCTTCCAGCGCAGTACTTCCCATGCTGGGCTGATAGTTTCCGTCATAAATGTTTTGAGTTTGTCAAAAAAATCAAAAATATCTGCAGGTTCTAAATACTGGTACACTATGCTCTGCCCCCATATGCCACATTTACCACAGCGGCGCGGTTATTATTCAAAAAAGAAATAAAAGCCCGTTGCCCATCTGCCCCGTACATATATTTATTAATTTTGCTTGCATCATCCACCACTACCACTTGGGGCGGGGCTACATTTATGGATTGCTGCTGGTTACCGATGCTCTGCAGAACCTGTAAAATCGCAGTTATTATTTCTCCGGCACCAGAAGAGCCGTTACCCCTAAAAGCGCTGCCTTGCATGGATTTTATACGCTCCCATATTGGGGCTTCCTGCTCTGTTAGCACCAGTTCATTCCGCTTCAGTATGGCTGGCACCTCGTTAGGTAATAGCCCTGCATAGCCGCCACTATGATAGCGTGGGGCGTTAGCAAACAATAAGGGGCTTACCATGCGTGTTGTGCCAGTGCCATCTGCATAGCCACCAGTATGCTTGACAAAGGAGACTAATAGATTGCCTATGTCAAACGCTTTAGAGCCAATGGAGCCACCGCCGCCCCATATTTTACCAACAGAAGAACTAAGGCCGCCTATGCCCCCGCCCATCCAACTGCTGATGCCACTGCTAATCAAGCCCAAAATCCCGCCCACAAGTTGATTTGTGGCGGCATTAGCCATTTGTATAGCAAGCTGGCGGGTAAGGCTGGCAAAAAACTTGCCCATATTAAACTCACCCGTTTCAAAAATTTCCGCTAGGGCCGTGCCACCAATATTGCCTATTGTGGTAAAGGCTTCTGTAAAAGCCGTTTCCATTTGCGCAGCGGCGTCTGTAGCTTGCAGGGAGTAAGATGTTGCGGCACGGATTATGCCATCATCCCAGTTGCGGGACGTTTCCAAGCGTGTAAGCTCAGCCCATTTTTGTATGTCTACTTCAGAAATGCGCGCTTGACGAAAATTCTCTACCTGCTCGTCCAGATAAAGCTTATTAGATTGGGTATAGTCCCCTGCAAGACGGGCAAGCTCTTTATAAAATTCTTGGCTTACCTGTAGGTCTTTTTTTTGGCTTGCCTCTAACTCTTCCTGTTTCTTTTTTTGTTCAGCCACCTGTCCTTTCTGCATATCAGCAGCAAAAGCTGCACGGGAAGCTTCCGCAAACTGATTTATTAGACCTATGGCTTCTGGTATGTCTTTTTTTAATTTGGTTATTTTTTCTTCAAGTTCATACTCAAAAAACGCTTCTTTTGACAATGTAAGGCGGTTTACTTCCTTCTCCAAGTCTGCCCGCATCCGAGCAGTATCAATTTTGCTTTTCCCATCGCCCTTAACAGGGGCAATAACTGGCTTAAAATTTGTGGGTAATTTAGGCAAAGTGGACATAACAGGCAATGTTGGCAAAACAATCTTTAGAGATTTTGCCTGTTCTTTTGCCATGTAGTCTAAAGCGTTTTGAACTTGTACTTGTGCAGGCTTTATACTTTCGGCAATAAGCTTGTTTGTTACCTCAGCAAGACGCGTTTTTGCCTCTGCAATGTAAGGGGCTTCGCTTCCTGGCTGGTATGCAAATTCAAAGCCAGGAATAATGAGCGGTGTTTTGAAATATTCAATTTCTTCTTCAATTTTCTTTTTCTCACGCCTCAAATCATCTATAGGGGACTTGTTGTTGAGCAAATCCTCCAATTCCTGACGGTTAGACATGGCGTAGTCACCAAAAGAAATTTCACCCGCTATAACAGCAAGCGCTCCTCGCAAGCTGTTAATAAGTCCCGTGGCTTCTGCCGCTGCCAGCAAAAACCCTGCTTTTCGCCCAAACAACAATGAACCAATAATACCATAGGCGGCAGGGCCGGTTATATCTTCTGGCAAACTGCGCCATATATTTATGATGCTTTCCACCCCACCCATAATGCTGCCAAGGGCATTACCTGCATCAACTCCCCATTGGCGTATGGTTTCATTATTTTCCTGCACATACCGGGTAAAGTCCTGAACGCCCGAAACAACCACAGGCAAAAAGCCTTCTCCAAAAGTTGCGGTAAAATTGCTTATGGATGAGGACGCCTCTGACAGGGTACCCTTAAGCGTTTCTTGGTATTTTTTAAAACTCTCATCTGTACGTCCAGCTTTCGTTCCTACATCGCTGATAACTTGCGCAAGCAAACCAAAGTTTAGCGCACTTAAATTCCCAAAAGCGATAATGGCTTCCTTTGAACCAATAAAACTTGATACTTCGCGCCCACTGGCCTTTGCGCCTTGTTCAATAAGCGAAAGCGCACCAATAAGACCATTCTTTCCAATAAGCTCGTTGCCTGTTTTATACCCTAATGCTTCAATAAGTTTTTGCAGTTCCGCGTTTGGCTTAATCAGTTCACTTTCTAAAGAGCTAAGTTGAGTTGCAGCCTGCGATGTACTGCCAGCAGTTTGAGTGAGTAGAGAAAGCGCACCTGCCATTTCCTCTACCTTTACCCCTGCCATACTGCTAATGCCAGCAAGGTCACCAATAACGGGTATAAGCTCAGCCACATTTGTTTGACCAAGCTGCTCTATATCCAGCAAAATATCTGATGCCTTGTTTACATTCTCAATTTCCCCACGAAAACCTGCCATCATTTTTGTCAGGGCTTTAATGGCATCCCCTTGAGAAACTTCTGCAACAGCCGCAAGCTTACTTGCAGTGCTAAGGGTTTCCAAAGCTTTTGTGGAATCTGTTACCCCCGCGGACATTGTTTGATAATAACCGCCTGCAAGTTCAGAGTAAGAGCCAAGAGAAGTAGGTAAATCCTGTATTTTCTGGCGTATTTCCTCAAGGCTTTCATCTGTCACTTTTGTAAGCTGGTAAAGTGCGTATTCAAAATCTCCCGCACTTTTAACACCAGACGCAAAGAATGCCCCAAGCCCTGCACCTCCTGCTACAAGGCTTATGCCAGTGGCAGCAGAGGCAACAGAGCTGATGCTTTTTCCCATACTATCCAGTTTTTTGGATACCTGGTTTATGACAACACTGGCTCTGTCTTGTGCAGAAATGTCTATTTTGAGGCTTTGCTTATTTTCTGCCATTGCCTTTACCCGCTTTGCTGATTGAGTTGATCAAACTCCAGAATTTGTATTTTTTGAAAAAGCTCTGCCGTAAGCTCAATGCCTTTCACTCGCGCCACAAATTCAAGAGCTGTATAGTCAAGTCCAATAAGAGCAAACGCTGTTGCTCGCCACTGACTTTGCATAGCAATAAACAGGATAAACGCGGTAAGGTTTGCGGGCAAAAGCGGTGGTTCTTTTTGCTCACAGACAGAACAAGGTGCTTCTTCCCGCCGCTTTTCGTAGCTTAATTTGCAGGTGCGACAATGCTCTCGCTTTCTGCCATCAAAGTGCCATCTGCGGCAGGCAATAAGTTTCCCCTTTCGATTTCCGGGTTGCTTTCTGCTTTTATAAGTTTTTCCAGCTCTGCCACTTCACGCATGGAAAGCGTAGTTTTCAAACTATCCCAATTTTCCACGCATAATTGCAGGACAGCTTCACGCGACTGGCGTGTAAATTTTAAGGCTTGCAGGGCTGCGTTTTTATCCTCTGCTTCCCGCATAGAGTCTACCTGAAGAAGCCGCTGTGTTTCTTCTTCAACTTGTTGCCAAAACTCATCCCATGTAAGTG
>CAZJOG010000163.1:0-5793 GCA_964547565.1 uncultured Desulfovibrionaceae bacterium | reverse complement strand
CCAGGCCCACCATGCCCACCAAGCTGTTGCCACGCTTTCCGCCTCCAATCCAGGGGGTCTGGGGGGGATGATCCCCCCCAGGAAATCTTTTCCCTCGCTTTTTCCCACCCCACTTTTTTCCCCGTCCCTGTTTCTCCTTCTGTTTTTTGCCTTCCTGCTCCTGCCCAATTTTGCCCACGCCGCGCCGGAAAAGGTGAACGTGGGGTTTCGCACGGCTCTTGCGTGGTCGGCTGAACAAAACAGGCATATAGACTTAGCGGTGTGGTACCCGTGCAACCGGGGGCCTTCTACTATCACAATCGGGGATTACAGTTTTGAGGCGGCACGCAATGCGGCGCCATTGCCGGGCAAGTTTCCGCTTCTTGTGCTGGCGCATGATTCCACAGGTTCCCGTTTCAGCCACAGGGATTTGGCCATTACGCTGGCAAAACGTGGTTTTGTGGTGGCTGTACCCACAATGGCGGATGATAATGATATGGACATGCGCCTGTTGTTTTCTTCCCGCCAGTGGGCGGAAAGGAGCAGGCAGTTATTTGCGGTGGTGGACGAACTTTTGCAGAACACCACACTTTCCGCGATGATAGACACGCAGCGGGTAGGCATTTTTGGTTTTGGCAATGGTGGTTCTGCTGCGCTTATGCAGGCAGGGGCGCGCCCTCTGGCAACAGGCTGGGCAGGCTTTTGCAGGAAAAACCCGCAGGATATGTATTGCACGGGCTATTTAGGGGAACGTATGGGCCGTATGGCCCGGGCCATGGTGGAAGACCAGCGGGATCTTATACGCGCGCGGGAAGAATACGCGCAGGTGGAGATGGAACGTCAGGCTATTTTGCAAAAAGCGGCTCTGGCGCACAAACAGGCGGTGGAGAAAGCCCAGCGCCAGAAAAAACCAGAGCCTGAGTACATAGAGCCGGAGCTGCCTGCTTTGCCGGAAATACCGCAGGTGCTGGATATGGAAGCTATAGATTTTCGGGATGAACGGGTGAAGGCCATAGGGATTTTTTCTCCTGGGATGGCTTTTTTCTGGGACCCGGAGACATTAAAAAAACTCACTGTTCCCCTCTTGTTTATAGGGACTGAACAAGATATTCTCAACAAGCCGCAGGCACATGCCGAATATCTGGCGATGCAAAGTCCAACGGCGGCGTATCTTCTGTATACAAAGGGCTCGGTGCTTGATATGCAAAGCGCCTGTCCGCCAAGTTTTGCGGGCATTTTACCGGAACTGTGCCAGTCTGTGGATGAAGGCACAAGGCAAAAGCTTATAGAAAAGCTGGCAGATGATATGACGGCTTTTTTTATGCAGGCATTCATGTAAAGGAAAAAAAACATGGAAGCGGATGTCATTATCATTGGCGCAGGTGCAACGGGGGCGGGTCTGGCACGGGATTTGTCGCTCCGGGGCATACCATGCATACTGCTGGAAAAAGCAGATGTAAACGCGGGGGCTTCTGGCCGTAACCATGGCCTTTTGCATAGCGGGGCGCGTTATGTGGCGGTTGATCCCCATGCCGCGGCAGAATGCCAGCAGGAAGGCGCAATATTAAAGCGTATTGTGCCGCATTGTGTGGAAGATTGCGGCGGTCTTTTTGTGGCTTTGCCTGGGGATGACGAGGAATACATACGGGAATTCCCCAAACGCTGCGAAGCTGCGGGCATTGCCTGTGAGCCTGTTGCCGTGAGTAAAGCGCGGGAAATGGAACCAGCGCTTGCGGAAAACATTCTGGCGGCGTATCTGGTGCCCGATGCTTCCATAGATCCTTTTATGCTGGGGCTGGAAAACATAGCGGACGCGGTGCGGCACGGGGCGCAGTTTTTGCATCATCACACAGTGCTGGGTTTTATAAAAAACGGCAGCACCATAGAAGGTGTGGAGGTGCTGGACACCCACAGCGGACAGAAAAAAATTCTGCGCGCAAAAGAATACGCTATCACAGCCGGGGCATGGAGCGCGGAAATAGCGGCACTTGCAGGCTGCACGGTGAATTTGGCGCTTTCGCGCGGTACTTTGCTTATAACACAAACAAGGCTGACACGGCGGGTTATTAACAGGCTGCGCGGTCCGGGGGATGGGGATATTCTGGTGCCTGGCGGCACGGTTTCCGTACTGGGTACAACATCCGTACAGGTAGAAAACCCCACGCAAACAGCGCCCAGCATCGAGGAGGTAGACGCAAATCTGGCGGAAGCCATACCCCTTTTGCCCGTGCTTGGCACAACTGTTTTTCGGCGCGCGTATGCGGGCATACGGCCGCTTTTACGCGGCAACCAGGCAGGTGGGGAAAGCGGGGGCCGCAAAGCCACGCGGGACTTTGCCCTGCTTACCTTTGCCGACCAGGGGGCAGAAAATCTTGTGTGTCTGACCGGGGGTAAACTCACCACCTACCGTCTTATGGCGGAGCGCGGGGCCGATTATCTGGCAGAACGTCTGGGCATAACCCCCCCCTGCCTCACGGCAAAACAAATCATCCCCCCTTCCCTTCTTGCGGAATGGAGCGACCCCAGCCTGGGCCACAAATACGCCTGGTGGAATAAACACAGCCCGCAAGACATGCTGCTGTGTGAATGTGAAGTTGTGCCAGCTTCCGCCATTGACAATACACTTGCGGAATGGGCCACCTTAGACACAGAGGCCAAAGGGGAAGAAATGGAAGGCAAACACCTTTTGCCCACTCTTTCGGCCCGCACGCGCGTGGGCAAAGGCTCCTGCCAGGGGACATTTTGCGGGGCGCGTGTAACTGCGCATTTGTATGACTGCCACGCTGTGCTTGGTACAGAAGGCGCAGAAGGCTTAAAACGTTTTTTGAATGAACGCTGGCGCGGTCAAAAACCTGTTTTGTGGGGCGATGCCGTCAGCCAGGCAGAATTAAAAGAAGCCCTGTATTTTGGCCTTATGGGCCTTCAGGATATTAACCTGCCTTCGGAAAATCAGGAGAAAAACCCCTTGCCTTCAAACCCGGAGTCTGCCCTATGAGTCTGCCAACCATAGAAACCGATGTTTTTGTCGCGGGCTGCGGCATAGCAGGCACAGCGGCCGCGCTTTTTGCCGCGCAGGCAGGTTTGCAGGTTGTGCAGGCAGGCAGTACGGCAGAAATTGTATACGCCAGCGGACTTTTTGACGTTTTTGGCACACACGCAACCCCGCTTTTTTCCCCGTGGGACGCCTTTGCCCATAAAGCCGCCACCCAACCGGAGCATCCTTTTGCCAAACTGGATGCGACAGAAAGCCGCGCCGCTCTGGAATCCTTTCTTGCCTGGTTAGGGGAACACGGTCTGCCGTACATACACGGGGGAAATCAAAATCTGCTCACCCTTACCCCTATGGGCGCCATAAAAGAAACCTGGGCCATACCCCAAACCTGTCAGGAAAATGTGCCTGCCCTCGCCCAAAAAGCCCCCACCCTTCTGGTGGATTTTGAGGGCCTGCGCGAATACAGCGCGGCGCAAATTCTTGCGGTTGCCCAACCCATGTGGCCAACCCTGCGCGCCAAACGTCTGCCTTTTCCTGTGCCCTCGCCCATGCCCCTTTTGCCGGGCGCAATGGCGCAATCACTGGAATTACCCCGCCATGCGGAAAATCTGGCCAAGGCCATTGCCCCCCATGTGGGAAATGTGCACTATGTGGGCCTGCCCGCCATAGCCGGGATTGCGCACCCCACGGAAACTCTGGGCATTATAGCCTCCACCCTGTCTTCCCTTGCCGGAAGGGACATCCGTGTCTTTGAAATCCCCACGCTCCCTGCCTCTGTTGCGGGTCTGCGTTTAAAAAATCTTTTTGAATCGCGGATGGATAAAGAAGGTGTAACCCCGCGCCGCCTCACACGCGCCCTGCACGTCCATACTATCCAACAGGGCGAAAAAGCCGGCTGGCTGGAAGTAGAACTTGGGCATACAGCCCCGGAAGAAAAAGTGCTGTGTCGCCATATGGTGCTTGCTACCGGCCGTTTTATAGGGCATGGTCTGAAAGCGGAACGCACCCGCATACATGAAACCATTATGGATTTACCCGTTGCCCAGCCCGCCGGACGTGAGCTTTGGCACAGCGCCGATCTTTTTGATCCTGCCGGCCACCCCATTAACAGCGCCGGTCTTATGGTCAACCACGGGATGCACGTAACAGATTTTAGCGGTTTTGCATTATTCCCCAATTTGTACGCATGCGGCGCCATTCTTGCCCATCAGGACTGGTTACGCGAAAAATGCGGCGTTGGTCTGGCTGTTGCCACAGCATGGCGCGCCATACAAAGTATCCAAAATTCCCACTCTTTTTAGCCAATAAGGAATTTCCCATGAGTCAAGACCCCCTTGAAATGCCGGAAAAACCAAAGAAAAAATTTTCCGTTTCCTCTGTCCTTGTTTTAATCCTGCTGGTCCTTGTTGTGGGCGGTGGCGCTTTTTATTTTCTTGCCCCCGGTGATGTCACAGCCCCCATTTTGCAGGATGCCGGGAACATAGCCTCCGGCATAGTCAGCGATACCCCGCTGGGGCAGCTTCTGCCTGACAATTCCACAGCTCGAAATGGACAAAACCAGCCTGGCGCAAACCCCAATGCCACTGGCACTCTCTCCGCCAATCCGCCCAATATGGCAGGGGCCGATGGCCCGGGTGTTCCAGATGTACCGGGTGCTCTTCCTTCCGCATTGGCTGACCCTACAGGGGCTGCGTTGCCGCAAACAAACGTCAGCCCCAGTGTACAGGGTACACAGGGCCAGGCAGGCCAAACTTCCACCGCCCAGACAGGGGGCAGGAACAATGGCTTTACCCTTGAACCACCTGCCGACGGTGTACCCCAAACCCCGCCTCCGCCCCCTCTGCCGGGTCTTAACCGCCATCAGGGGAATATGGAAGCTATTGATGCAGCCCTGGCAGAGGCCGGTAATCCCTCTTCTTCTGCTTTAAACGGCCCTCTGTATTCTGGTAACCTTAACTTTGATTCTATACCGGACGATGCCGGCAGCCCCCAGGATTCCATCATCACGCCTATTTTTATACGCGACTTTGCCCGCTACCTTGTCAGTTCCTACAACCCCAAAAACAATTCTTCCCATGCTACACTTATTGGCACAAACCAGCGTTATGGCCTTGGCATGCAAGGTTTACGCTATGCCGGAGATCTTGCGGAGGGCCGTTCCTCCGTGCTTAATTACGCCTACTCGCCTGGCATGATACAAGCCCTTTCCCAGCTTTACAGTGACCCCTTCCTTGGCGCCATGGTGGACGCCACACTGGCCCCTGCTTCCGGCGCGCCTCTCTCCCCGGCAGATGCAACACGCATGTTCCAGTATTATGCTGGCGAAGCCCGCCTTATCGCAGGCTCACTGCGCACAGTGGCAGCCACACCAGAACTGGAAAGCAAGGTACATGTCTACCAGCGCGCCAGCCAAAACCTTGCGCGCACCAAGTCCCAATTCACCCAACTCCAGCTTGCGTATGAAAATGCCCGCGATAATGGGGAAGAAACAACAGCCCTGCGCGCCAAAATGGAAGACGCAACCCGCCAAAGCCAAAGCGCGGCTACAGACTTTGAGAAGGAACGCCAAAACCTTCTCCAGACCCTTAAACAGTATAAACAGGGAAATATCACCAATGACGCCACCCTGCTTTATCTTGCGGAATGGGTAACACGCCGCGGTGCTTCCGCACAACAGGCAACACTGGCCGCGGCCCAGGCACTGGACAGTATTGCCGCGATGTTTGATGCCGAGGCCGGACAGATAAGATGACGCTCGGTCGCACGTCCTGTGCGACACTCGCTACTCGCTGCGGCGGGCAAAGCCCGACCTTGCTCGCGCT
>CAZJOG010000162.1:0-5808 GCA_964547565.1 uncultured Desulfovibrionaceae bacterium | reverse complement strand
GGCCATCCGCAAGAGCGGCAAGCGCCTGTAAAAGTCTTACGGCCAGGGGCATGGCGCTTGCGCCAGAAACACCCACCACAAAGCGCGCAGAAAATTGCGGAATTTGTACCTGCATACCTACAACCTTTTACAGGTTTTTGAAACAGAATCCACACCTTGTCAAGGTAAAACATACGGGCAAACGCGGCAAAAAAACACTTGCCATGCTATGGCAAAGTGGGTATCTTTTTTTGTGTATACACACACAGGAGCCTGTATGTCTGCCTTCTCGCAAGCTGTTAACTACGAAGAACATATACCTTTTTCTCTTCATATCCAAAGTCTGGAAGTAGAAGAACTTTTAGATGTATGGGAAGAAACGCAACTTATGGAATGTGCCATGGTTGCCCATGCTGTTCCCTTTTCTGAACGCCCGCCGTATGAGGCCATATTAGTGCTTGAACTCCAAAACCGTGCTTTGCGCACCCCCATCAAGCAACCCCTGCTTTCCCCACGGCCCTGGGCATTTTCTTTATTTTAGACACGCCCCTGCCCCTGACAAAAAACGGCTGCCGGCTTATGGCAGCCGTTTTTTATGGTTTTTAGGCAGTTTTTTGCTTAAGCTCTTGTGTATCCACTATCCGCCACAAGCTCCACTTCCTGCGCCCATGTGTACAACGGCGAACGCAAAATGCCAAAAAGAAAATTTTCCGGCGACAGGAAGGAAGTATCCATAGCCTTTAAATGTTCATGGGCGGCCAGCACAAGTTGCGGGTTGGCCATTTTTGCAGCCGCTTCTTCATAGGAAGTAAAATACAGAGGGTACGATTCCCCCAAATATTCCACAGCCGGAGGCAAAGGATTAATAAGGATGGGTGTACCGCGCATAATGCACTCCACAATAGTGTTAGAGGCACTGAGGGTGTAGTACTCACACAGCACAACATTTTGGGAAAACAGGGCATCGTATGGGGCAGGCGCTACATAATCCAAAAATTCTATGCCGGACAATGGCCTGAAAAACGTGCCCTGCTCCCGCATAGCCCTTTCTTCCTGCTCGTGGAGCGTATGGAAGGATTCCGGATGGGCGCCACGCAAAATAACTTTTTTGGCGGGTATATCCGGGATATTCTGGATGGCATGCAAATTCCTGTACGATGTGCCCACCTGCACCAGCATAGATTCCCCTCTGGCAAACGCATTTGTATACGCCTGTGGGTTCCAGAGAGTCTCCACCTTTTCTGCCGGGTGAAACAGCGCGTGCAGAGGAATAGCCCCGGGCATCGCTGGGTCAAATTCCGGCAAAGTTTCCAGTTGCGCCTTATGCCAGGCAGAAAGGGTAAAAAGGCCTTTGCAGTACGGGGCACTTTCCTGCCAGCGTTTTGTCTGACGTATGGAAAGAAAAGAATTACCCTCGTGAAACCATGGGGGAAAAAACAAAGGCACATGGATGATACCCAGCCATGGTTTTTTAATAGGCGCACTCTGGAAGGAAGCTCCACCTGCCCAGTCCCCCCAGTTAAAACGTTTTTCCACAAAAGATTCAAAATACGGGGCATACGGGTTATGGATTGTGCGTAAAATCTGGGTGGCAAATGCCCAGCCGCTTCTGTGCATACCATAATACGCGTCTACCTGGCCTTCCACATCTAAGCCCAGAGAATGCCACACAGCAGGTTTATCTTCCACCCGCACAGAAAAAGAAACCCGCGGCAACATAGAGGGTAAACCCAAAAAAATGCGTTGCTGCTCCGCTTCTGCCAGCTTTTCCACAGGGTTCCATGCCAGAAAGGCGGCTTTTTCCACAAAGGCATCCCCGTGGGGAGACATAAGAAAAGAAAGATCCCAAGGGGTAATTTTTTCCGCATCTGCACCGAAAAGATTGTCAAGTGCATCCTGGAGTGCTACTATGGGAAGGCCTTTTGCCAGTATAACGGCAAAAAAGTCCTGCCTGTCAGCACAAACAGGGGTGGGAAGCGCTGCTTGCCCCCAGGGAATAAGCGCAATGGGTGCGTGTTCCAAACCAGGCTGCTCTTCCAGAAAGGCCGTATCTGTTTCCAGACAAAGCCTTTCCCTTTCTACGCACTGGCAGGCAAAAGCCTGGGCGCATATCCCGCAGGCTTCTTCTGCCCCTGCTGCATCTGCCACAAGACGCAGGGAAGACGTAGGGCAAGCGGCCAAAACACGGGCAAAAAGATCACTCCCTGCCATTTTTTCCGCAGTGGAAAGAGAGGAAGGCCAGTGGCCCACAAAAACACAAGGATACGGAAGGTCCATACTTCCCCCAAAAAAATTGCTGAATCATTTACAAAATACGCCCAAACATTCAGCCCGTTTTACCCCACTTTTTCCGGAGAGTACAGGGCAATGTTTTTAGAGCATTTCCGTTAATAAACGCGAAATGCTCTGGCGGCAGCGGGAGCGGCCGCCCGCGGCGAGGAGTAGGCGAAATTTACTTTCGCCGTCACGACGAGGCCGGCGTGCCTTTAGAAAATTATCGCAATTTGTTGCGATAATTTTCGGAATTGAGCTAATGGCACAAATTTTGCATTTTCTTTTGCGGTTGCTCCCCAAAAAAAATGTATAAAAAAAATGGAATTTTTTTACAGTTTTTTTGTGTTTTACCCTAATCACTTTCTCAGGAATGGTCGAAAGGGTAAGTAAGGGAACATAAAAGGAATAACCTTTTAGCTATAAAAAGCTTAGAATACCTATATTAACCGGCACCTTGTGGAGGTGTACCATGGCAAGTATTTTCCAGATATCAAAAGAATCTCCCTTAACATTTGGCCCCAGCAATTATGCTTTTAATTTTGCCAAATCGTCAGGGGGATCACAAGACTCCATCGCCCTTTCTACAGCTGCGCGACAGCTTGCCGAATCCCAAGATGGATTAAAGGGCGCCGTGGCCAATTCCTCCAAAGTTTTCGGAGGCACGGGTTCTTATAACTTCTCCACCGGTGCTATACAGGCAGACGGTCACGGTTTTAACCTGAAGGGTTTTGCCAGTGCCACAGGGGATGATATTGCCATTGTGAAAGAACAAGGCACAACGGTTGCCCTTGGCGAAAGCGGTGCTCCCACAGATTCTTACAGCTACAAAGTTTTTAATATAAGTAAGGGTACTATGGCCTATGCAGATAGCAATGGTAACCTTCTTAATTCGTATACAAAAAAGACAGACGCAGAGAATAACGTAACGTGGGATCCGTCAAAAACGCCCTTCTCCACATCTGGCAGTTACACCGCTTCTGGTAATGGCGATTTGCTTATTATCAACAAGGGAACATCTATCACTGCGGGTGCAGGCAATGACGTACTCTTTATGCGCTCTGCCAGCACAAACTTTAATATGGGCGATGGCGATGACCAGGTCTTTGCTTACGGTGGCATAGGTTCTGGCGGTAATTCCGGTAAAGGGAGTGACGCCATTTACACCACCCGTATTACCGGTGGCACCATCACCATGGCAGATAATGGCGGCACAGATGCCAATGCCCTCTTCCTTTCCGGCGCGGCGACAGGCGGCACCATTAATATGGACGGCAAAGATACCGTCATGGACGCCAACAAGTCTGCTCTCTCCGGCATGACCATAAACATGAATGGTACAGGCAACAACCTGCTTGCAGCCGGTAGCCTGAGCAACACCAAGCTGAACATGGCCGGCACAACCGCCAACTCGCTTGACCTTGTTAAAGGTATGGCCGGGAAAGCAGAAATCACCATGGGTACTGGTCTCAGCTCCATTATTGCCGGCGCTATCAGTGGCACAGGCAACATGATTGATGTTTCCAAGAGCACAAGCTCCAGCACCCTTTCCGTGGGTGGTGGCATAAGCGGCCTTAACTACAAGGGCGCAGGCGGTGCGGATACCATTGAAGCCAAAAGCAACATTATAAACAGCACCCTTGACCTGAGCAGTGGCGCTAACTCCCTGAATGTCACTAAGGGTGGCCTCAGCAAAACAGGTGTCACAGCTTCGGGCAATGCCTCCACCGCTATTGCTGCCAAATCCATCACAGGCGATGGCACTGCCGCCACAAACATCACCCTGGGTGATGGTGGCAACTCTCTGGATATTGCGGGTGCAATCAGTAAAGTTAATATTAATACAGGTAAAGGCGAAAATTCTGTTTCCGCCGCCAGCATGAACATTGTAAGCTTACAAGCCGGTGACGGCACAGGCACTGCCAGCCAGTCCCTTACAGTAACAGGCGCGGTTTCCAAGCTGACATACCAAGGCGGCAAGGGCGATGATACCATCTCCATGAAAAGCCTTGCCAACAGCAGTCTTTCTCTGGGTGAAGGTAAAAACAATGTCACAGTAGCCGGCGCGGTTTCCAAAACTGACTTCTCCGCTACAGGCAATGCCACCACAAGCCTGACTATGAAGTCTTACGCCGGTTCTGGCACAAACTCCATAAGCCTGGGCGATGGCGGCAGCAAAGTAAGTGTCGCAGGTTCCTTCTCCGGAGCAAATGTTGTACTCGGCACAGGGGTTAACTCCTTTGATGTGGGCAGCATAACAGGTTCTAAGAATGTGCGTACTACTATAGCTGCAACTTCTTCTGCAGGTGTAGTCTCTACCAATACCCAAACCATCAATGTGGGTGGTGCTATCAACTACCTGAATTATATGGGCAGCAAGGGGAATGATATTCTGACAGCCAAGGGCGCTATCAGTAATGCCCTGCTTGACCTTGGTTCAGGCAACAACACACTGACCGCCACCAACAAGGACGGCACCAAGGGCGCTAACCTGAGCAATGTCAGCATCACCGCTACAGGTGGTGGCAGCAACGTTATTTCTGCCGCGGCTTTTTCCGGGGATGGTTCTACAAGCATCACCCTGGAAGGCGCAAGCAACACCATCAGCTTCTCTGGTGCGGTAAGTGGTGCCAAAATTGATATGGGCACAGGCGCAGGCACATTTGAAGCAAAATCCATCAATGGGACAACCAAAAAGGGCGTAAGCCTGAGCATGGGTTCCGGTTCTGCCTCCATTGGCGGCGCTATAAGCAACCTTACGTTTACAGGCGGCAGTGGCGCTAACACTATCTTAGCCAGAGGCGCTATCAGCAATTCTTCCTTTGACTTAGGTTCCGGTGCAAACTCCCTGAAAGCCTATGACGGCGCAAAGCAACGTACTTTTGCCATAAGCAACTCTACCATAGTTGCAGGTGAAGGTGGTACAGATATTCTTGCCAGCAGTTTCAGCGGCAAGGGCACATCTGCTGCCAGCATTAACCTTGGCGATGCCAAAGGCGGCGCAAACAAACTTACGCTGGATAAAGCACTTTCCCTTACCAACCTTACCATGAGTGGCACAGGCTCCAACACCGTCAGTGTGGGCAGTGTGACAGGCAGCAATAAGGTAACAAGCACACTGAGCATTGGCGCAGACTCCACCACTGGCCAGACCATTTTCATAAATGGTAACAGCACCAAAATGAACCTGACCACAGGTTCTGGCGCAGATACCATTAATATCACAGGTAATGTCACAGATTCCAAAATCGACATGGGCGAAGGCTCTAACACGCTGGATATGGAATTTATGCGCCCCAGAGCAAAAGCTGCAAGCTATGGTAATCTTATCGGCACCAGCATTACCTCAGGCAGCGGTGGCACAACCATTGTTGCGGGCGCCTTCTCCGGCAAGGGTTCAAACTCTGCCACCATGAGCATTGGGAGTGCGCTTGGCAATAGCAATGGTAACAGCGTTACCCTTAAGGGTGCGGTAAGCAATGCCAGCATTGATATGGGCGGCTCCGGCTCCAACACACTGGAAGTTGGCAAACTTGCCGGCACCAAGACCAAAAATAT
>CAZJOG010000161.1:0-5892 GCA_964547565.1 uncultured Desulfovibrionaceae bacterium | reverse complement strand
TTTTTTCCCTTTCCGCATGGCCAGAAGAAAACATTGTACGTATGCGTGTAGATGCCATGCTGTACCAGCAAAGCGGGCAAAGCTGGCTGGGCATCCCTGTTACCCTCAGCACCGCCAATCTGTACGCTGCGGCAGCTCCCCGCCCTCTTGTCCCATGGGAACTTATGCCCGTGCCGGAAGCTATGCCTGTGGCAGCTCCCAGCGCCCGCAACTTTGCGGCAAAAAGTATGGATGTTATGGACAGTGAAATGGCCGTGGGCGCTTTTGCAAGTACGGCTGTATCTGCGCCTGTTTACGATGAAGGCAAAGGGGTTTCCACCTGGAAATTACCCAATGCCAGCATTCCCTCCGGCCCGGAAAGCCGTGTTTTCCTTGCGGAAGAAAAACTGGACGCCCGTTTTATGTATATCGCGCGGCCAATCTTCACCCCGTCCGTCTATCTTTCCGCCACTCTGGAAAAAGCGCCCGCCGCGTATCCCGCCGGGGACGCAGAATTTTTTCTGGAAAACGAACCCATGGGCAAAGGCTATATGGACACGGCCGGTATCACGCATGCACCTTTGTTTTTTGGCCGTGACCCCGCCATCACCACCCGCTACACCATGCCTGTTTTCCAAACCGGCCAGACCGGTATTTTTGATAAAGCCCAAACCCACACATGGGAGTACATTATCACAGTTGACAACACCCACACCTTCCCCGTATCTGTGCGTGTAGAAGATTCTCTGCCGGAAATACGGGACGAACGTATTAAAGTTTCGTACAAGTCGGAACCCGCATTTTCTACAGAGGAGAAAACCCTGTTCTGGCTGCTGGACATAGCGGGCGGGGAATCTGCCCAAATACGCCACCATGTATCTGCCAATGCACCGGCAGATATGCCCATTTTCAGCAGACGCTGAAACAGTGGGCAAAAAATCTTTTCCTGTGCCAATCAGGTAAAAATCGTACATTCTCCCGTCTTCCCATAACACGCTTTTTGTTAAAAAACCTGTTGAATATGATCTTCAACCCCAGGAAAAAAAATAATGTTGCCACGCATATTTGCCATAGGTGCGGTACTGGCATGGGCCATTCTGCTTTCGCCTTATAGTGGAACTGTCTTTCTGGCTGCCTGTTTTGCCAGTCTTTCCCTGCCCATTTACCGCTTTCTCCGGGCGCGTATGAAAAGCTTCTGGGCTGTTACCTGCTATTCTTCCAGTATTGTGGTGATGGTGCTTACCCCTTTTGTTATTCTGACAAGTCTGGTTGTGCCGCAAGCCATTACAGGCCTTCAGGCTTTATACACTTGGCGGGCTTCCGGCTGGCAGCTTTCGCCAGATCTGACCGCCCGTATAGACAGCATACACGAATGGATTATGGGTATCCCGGGCCTTAACGACGCTATTTTAGAACTCAGCAGTAACCTGACCAGCATGTTTAACTCCCTCATGCGGTCTCTTTTGTCCGGCAGTATTGGTTTTGCCGGCAGTGCGCTTTCCGCCTTGTGGCTGATTACTCTTTTTGTTATTCTGACTATTATTTTTGCCATATACGCGCCCACTATCCGTAAGGTTGCGCAGCGTATTCTTAACCTGCCGGAAACCTCCATGCAGCGCCTGCTTATGGCTCTGCATCAGGCCATTAAAGCCGTGTTTATAGGCATTGTATTTGTTTCCATGATCCAGGGTGTGCTGTGTGGTATTGGTATGGCTATTACAGGCGTTAAGGACCCCGCATTCTGGGGCCTGTTGGCTATGATTGTGGCTGTTGTGCCTGTTGTGGGCACAGCCATTGTCTGGGTGCCCATGGCGCTTATGCTCTGGATTAACGGTTCTTTGGGCGCTGCCATTGCCCTTGCTATCTGGTGCGCTATTCTGGTTTCCAGTTCCGATAACCTTATCCGCCCCTTTTTCCTGAAAACAGGTATAGAAGCATCCATGTTTGTGCTTTTGCTTGCCATTGTGTGCGGGGTGGTGGTTTTTGGGCCTATCGGTCTTGTCGCCGGCCCCTTACTGGTGGCCTTTGCGCTTTTTGCTATAAAGGAAAGTGACATTCTGCTTGGCATACAACCAGCGGAAAAAGCAGAACACAAACCGCAACTCTCTAAAAAACGTCATAAAAGAGCATAAATATGGACTATAATCTTGTTTTCCACGTTGATCAGGCAGAAGAACATGTTCTTTCGCTTGCGCTTACCAATGCCCTCAATTATACAAAAGCATTACCCAATACCCCCTTTGACATGGTGCTTGTGGCAAATGGCCCGGCAGTTACCCTTTTTTGCCAGCAGGAAGGCCCTTTGCGTGAAAAAGCGCAGGAACTTATGGAGACCGGCCTTTCCATACGTTTGTGTAACAATGCCCTGGAAAAATTCCATGTGCCGGCAGAAACCCTGTGGAAAGGGGTAGATATTGTACCTGCGGGTATTCTGGAACTTGTTATCCTGCAACAAAAAGGCTACGCGTATATTAAACCCTAGAGCAATTCCCAAATGATTCGCCATTTTTTTGCGAATCATTTGGGATATACGCCCGCTCCAGCGTTTAACGGCGAAAATGAATTTCGCCTACGCCTATGCGGCGGGTAGCTGCTCCCGCAGCTACCAGAGCATTTCCAAAAACATTCTGGGTTATTCTCAAATCAATAGGGAAATGCTCTAGCCTGCCCCAAGGTATACATGTATACACAGGGATAAGGTACAGGAGTTTCCATTCAGAAAACTTTATGTGCTGACGGGGTATACAACCCAAAGGCATAATAAAACAACAGGCCGTATGGAATGCCTATTCCATACGGCCTGTGTGTATTAAAAATCTACGTTTACAAAGCCGGTAAATACACCGTCATTTCAGCGGATTCGCACATTTCCTTCAACTTCGGGAAGGCGGAAGTAAAATGGGGGGAAGCGCCATGTGCATCCAGTGCCTCTTTGTTTTCCCATTTTTCAATAAATGTCAGCACATGGGGCATTGCCTTATCCACATACAAGTTATATTCTATACAGCCTTTTTCTTTCTGGCTGGCTTCAATAAGGCTTTTGGCGGTTTTTTTAAAATCTTCCAGATGCTCGGGCTTAACAAAGTTTCTGGCAACAAGGGTGATCATGGCTTTTCTCCGGGTTAATGGTTCAGCGCATACAGAATGGTAAAAATATACACACCTGTAATAAAAAGGCAAGCCCCGCGCTGTAGCTGGAGCAATCCCAGCCCCGCCGGGGCGTTGTTTTACAACTTGCCAACATACGACAAGAAGAGTAGAATTTTTTCCTTCACACCCCACTTTTTCCGGAGGCACCATGCCCCATAAAGGCCCCCATATATCCATCTCCGCGGCATTTGTTGTTAACCGCATTCTGCGTATTTCCATGGACGAGTTTGAAAGCTGGCCCGCTTCTGTGCAGGAGCTTGCCACCCGCCTTGCGGAAGAACTGTTTCTTGTGGCGTATAACCCCTTTATTGACCCCGCAAGTGTACGTTTAAGTGTGGATACCTGTTTTAGGCAAGAATCCCAGGCGCTTGCGCATCATTATGCCACAAGCATCGGGGAAGGCATCACTATGTTCTGGAGTGCCCATGAGGCAGAAGAAAATTTCCGCAAGGAACTGGTGAATCGTTTAAAAGCTGAAATCCCGGAAGACTGCATTATCACACGGCCCGGCGCCCTTGTAGAAGCGGCAACAGACGCCACCGACCTGCGTATGGAATTACCCCTGCTTGTGGTAGAACCTGCCACAGCGGAACAGGCCAGCGCGCTGGTACGCCTTGCGAATGAAATGAAGTTTGCCATTATCCCGCGCGGGGGTGGTTCCGGTATGACGGGAGGGGCAGTACCCGGCCGCAAACGCACGGTTATTGCCAATTTAACACGCCTTACCCATATGGAAGTGGACGAAAAAAACCTCACCCTCCATGCAGAAGCCGGGGTTGTCACCCAGGACGCCATAGACATGGCCGCGCGCTATGGTTTGCTGTTTACTGTAGACCCTGCCTCTAAAACAGCCTCCACCATTGGCGGCAATATAGCAGAAAATTCCGGTGGCCCACTGGCATTTGAATATGGCACAACATTAGATAATCTTCTTTCCTGGCGTATGGTAACCCCCACAGGGGAAATTATCCATGTGGAAAGGGTGGATCACCCACGGCATAAAATATTCCCGCAGGAAAAAGCGGTTTTTGAAGTCCGCGATATTTCCGGCGGCATGCGCAGTGTGGTGGAACTTAAAGGCGACGAAATCCGCCTGCCCGGCCTTGGCAAGGACGTGACCAACAAAGTGCTTGGCGGCCTGCCTGGTATGCAAAAAGAAGGCGTAGACGGCATTATCACAGAAGCTGTGTTTGTGCTGCATAAAAAACCCGCCCATTCCCGTGTGCTTATGCTGGAGTTTTTTGGCAGGTCTATGCACGAAGCTGCCGTACTTATTGGGCGTATAGTGGAGCTGCGCGATAAAATCCGTCAGGAAGGGGACTATGTCCGCGTTTCTGCTCTGGAAGAATTTAACAGCAAGTATGTAAAAGCCATAGGCTACCAGAAAAAATCCCACAAACATGAGGGATTGCCTATATCTGTTATCCTTGTGCAGGTAGACGGCGATGACCCGTGGCTTTTGGAAAGCTGCGTGCAGGAAATTATGGCTCTTGCGGCCCAAATTCCCTCCGCAGACCTTACCCTTGCCAAAGACGACAAAGAAGGCGAACTTTTCTGGGAAGACCGCCACAAACTTTCTGCCATTGCCAAACGCACATCTGGCTTTAAAATCAATGAAGACGTGGTGGTGCCCATGCACCGCATACCGGACTTTGCGCTTTTTCTGGAACAGCTGAATGTGGAACTCACTGCCACAGCCTACCGCAATGCCTTGCAGGAAATAGGCCGTCTGCAGGGTATGCCTTTGGAAGATAAAGAGTTTAACCGCGAGTTTTCTTACGCTTCCAAAGCGGCAAAAGGGGAAGTAACAGACACCCAGGACGAAGAAATTATCCGCCGGGCAGATGCTTTTCTTGCCCAGCTTGTGGAAAAATACCCACCACTTGCGGCCAAAGTGGAAAAAATAACAGCCGCCATGCGTGCTGGTCGTGTAGAAGTAGCCAGTCACAGCCACGCGGGTGACGGCAACTGCCACGTCAATATACCCGTCAATTCCAATGACCCTGTGATGATGGAAGAAGCGGAACACGCCGCAAGCCGCGTTATGGCCATGGCCAAAGAAATGGGCGGGGCTGTCTCCGGTGAACATGGCATTGGCATAACCAAAATACGTTTTCTGGAAAAAGAAAAAATAGACGCGCTTGCCAGTTTTAAACACAGGGTAGACCCGCGTGACATCCTGAACCCGGGTAAACTTGTGCAAAAAGAGCTGCCTGTTCAGCCCTTTACCTTTTCCTTTAACCGCCTTATTGAAGATATACGCCAGAGTGGTCTGGCGGATAAAGAGCGGTTTATCCATCTTTTATCCACTGTACAAACCTGCACACGCTGCGGCAAATGCAAGCATGTGTGCCCTATGGTGTACGCGGAAAAGTCCTACCACTACCACCCACGCAATAAAAATATTGTGCTGGGCGCCATGATGGAAGCCATTTATTATTCCCAGATTACCCGCGGCAAAATCTCGCCCAATCTTCTGGTAGAACTTAGGTCTATGGTGGAGCACTGCACAGGGTGCGGCCGCTGCACATCTGTCTGCCCGGTGAAAATTGAATCTGCGGAAGTGGCGCTGGCGCTTTTAGCGTTTTTAAAAGATGAAGGTATGTCCGGTCACCCCATTAAAGGCCGTGTGCTGCATTTTCTGGCGCGCCGCCCTGCCAGCCGGGTACCCACACCTGCCAAGGCTGCCGCACTTGGGCACAAAGTACAGAACACCTTTCTTGGTTTTGTGCCCCAAGTAGGGCGCAAGCGCCTGCAAATCCC
>CAZJOG010000160.1:0-5898 GCA_964547565.1 uncultured Desulfovibrionaceae bacterium | reverse complement strand
GGGGCGAGTAGCCCCCCAGCAGCAGTGCCAGCAGTCTCAAGTCTCAGCAGCGGTGCCAGTTTTCAGTTTTTCACGCCCAATTTTTTCATTCGGGCGCGGAGGGTACTGGGGTGTATGCCCAGCATTTCGGCAGCGCCGCCTGGGCCGTTTATTTTGCCGCATTGGAGGAGGGCTTCTGCCATATGTTCTGCCTGGAGTTGTTTAAGGGGTATAAGGGGTTTATGTGTGGTGGGTGGGGTAGATTCTACCTGGGCGATATTGCGGAATATTTTGGGTGCTTCCTGGAGTATAAAGTGGATAGGGGAGCCTGTGACATAGTCGAGCATGGCTCTATCGAGGACGGCGTTGAGTTCCCGCACGTTACCGGGCCAGGGGTAGAGGAGGAGGCGGAGCATTTCGTTTTCTGGTATAGGGGGAGCTGGGGTAAGGTTAAGTGTGCGGGCGCGTTCTTCCCAGAGCAGGAGGGTGAGGATGGGGATATCTTCGCGTCGTTTTCTCAGGGGTGGGATAGAGACGCTGAGGGTACAAAGGCGGTAGTAGAGGTCTTTACGGAATTTATTTTCTGCGACGAGCTGGGTAAGGTTGGCGTTGGTGGCGGCTATAATACGCACGTTAAGGCCTTTACGGATAGAGCCGCCCACTTTTTGCACTTCGCGTCTGTCCAGGACACGCAGGAGGCGTATTTGGGTATGTTGGGGCAGGTCGCCCACTTCGTCCAGGAGCAGGGTACCGCCGTGGGCCTGTTCGAAGTAGCCTTGTGTTTGGCGGAAGGCGCCGGTGAAGCTGCCGCGTTCGTGGCCGAACAGTTCGTTATCTATAAGGCTTTCTGGGAGGGCGCCGCAATTTATTTTGATATAAGGGGCATTGGAGCGGGTGGAGAGGGCATGGATGGCGTCTGCCACTACTTCTTTGCCCACTCCTGTTTCGCCAAGGATAAGGACGGGGGCTTGGCTTTGGGCGGCTTTTTGGGCAAAACGCAGGACATCTGGCATAGCCTGGCAGGCGCGCAGCATTTGGATGGGGTCGTCGGAAAAGGGGTTGGGTGTGTACTGTTGGGGGGGAATTTGGTTGGAGCTGAGGATATTTTTATTACGGACGACAAATTTTTCACAAAACAGGGCGCAGGGTTCTTTGAGGTTGGCCAGGATTTGGCCGTCTTTTTCTGTAAAAGCGTTTGGTTTGTAGGCAAGGGCGCTGAGAAAGTAGTGGGCATTTTCTTTGAAGCAAAGGTATTGGTTGAGTACGGAAGAAAATTCCGGGAAAAGGGCCATGCCAATGGCGCCGGTAACAGGGTCATGGAGGAGGTTACCCTGTATGAGGGGGGAGGAACTTTCCGGGGAAAAGTATTGTTCCCGGAGGGCGGGTGAGGTGAGCAGGTCCAGCACTTCGCATTGCAGGTGTTGGCGTTCTGCGCCGTATTCGTCCACATAGCCGAGAATAGCGAGGGAGAGGTGGCCGTCTGGTTTTTCCAGAAGCTGGTAAAGGTGGAGGAAATCAAGGGGGATTTTTTCTTGCAGGGCCTGGTAAAGGGGGCGGAGTGCGTTTTCTATGCCGCCGTTTTTGGCAAGAAACAGCAGGACTGTGGAAAAAGCGGAAGCGAGGAAGGGTTCATGCATGGAGTCCTCCGTGGTCAGGTTAAGGGGGAGATTCCTTTATCTTCCATGGTAGTAAGTATAGTGTATTTTGATAGCAGACGCTATATTTGGAGACTCTTTTTCCTTAATTTTTTGCATAATAATTTGATATATATTGTATTTTCCTTGTGGCATACTTTTAGCAGTTTCTGTTACAAACAGGGGCAAATGTTCTGCAAATGCCGGAATGCGTACGCAGGCCTCTGCTCTTCCAAAATTGCTAACCCAAGGAACAGCCATGAAAAAAGCAAACAAAGTCGCCATGCTTGGTTTTGACTGCGCGCTTACCCCTCTTGTGCGCAAGCATATTGATGAAGGGGTGCTGCCCAACTTTAAAAAAGTGTTTGAAAATGGAACAGTTGCAGAAAACTGTCTGGTACCCTACCCCACTATTACCCCACCAAACTGGACGTGTATGGCAACCGGGGCCTGGCCCATTACCAACCAGATTTGCGACTTTTGGCGCCATGTGCCGGGCACTGTGCCGGAAAACGCCAACACCCACACCTGCCTGAATCTTGACCACTGCCAGGCGGAAACTATTTGGGAAGCAGCGGAAAAAATTGGCAAAAAAAGTGTTATCCTCAACTACCCCATGTCGTACAACGCGCAAAAAAAAATTCCCTCTGCCACAGTTGTGGGGGGTGCATCCATGACCCCGGGCAGTTTTATTGACCAAAACCTTCTGGCAGAGCTTCTTGGTGCGCCCATGCCGGAAGGAATTTCTGCCATGTATACCTTTTGCGATGACATTATGTTTTCCACAGAAACGTATCCCGGCACATGCGCAAAAATACAATTTACCAAAGCCCAGGGCTGGGAAAATGCCCCGGATATGGGGGATGACCCCTTAGAATGCCCCATTGATATCCCCTTTAACCTTTCCCTCTTTAAACCCGGCAAAGCCAGATGGTATTGGTTAGTGCGCGACCTTGGCAATGGCTACGAATACGCCACCCTTTCCCCCACAAAAAACTTTGCGGATGCCTTTTTTACCGTCAAACCAGGGGAATGGACACCCGCCTTCACCGCCGTTTGCCCCCTGGCGGACGGCAGCACCAAAAATGTGCGCTTTAAAGGCAAGTTTATGTCTATGGATGACGATGCCAGCAACTTTAAGCTTTTCCTCAACAGTGGCCTTAACGAAGATGGCCAGCTTTGGTGTTACCCCCCGGAAAAAGCGGCAGGGATGAACAAAGGCAACAACTGCGCCACCAACAACACCCTGATGGCAGGTATTTCCCTTGGTTGGATAGACCCCGTTACCTGGCTGGAAAATATTGAAAACCACTACGACTGGATGGGCGATACAGCAGAAAGCCTGCTTACCTCCGGTGAATGGGATATCTTTTTTACCCACGCCCACCCCACAGACTACTTTTATCACGTTTTTATGGCAGAACTCAACACAAGCACCTGCACCAGCCCTGCGGCCTACGAAAACGCCTGGGCCTTGCACCGCCGCCTGTACATTGCCGCAGACCGCTACCTTGGCCGCCTGCTGAATCTTTTTACAGACCAAACCCTTGTTGTCCTTATTTCTGACCACGGCGCTACCCCAGACGGCCCGCATATTAATATGTTCGACGTTCTGGGCAAAGCCGGCCTTACCTTAAAAATGGATACCCCCATACCCGAATGGATTGAAGGCTGCCCGGAAGCCATACGCGAAGTGTTTATTACCATGGCTTCCAAAATTGACCCCAGCCGCTCAAGAGCTATACCCCAACGTATGTGCTTTGTGTACGTGAACCTGAAAGGCCGCGACCCGGGCGGCATTGTTGAGCCGGAAGATTACGAAAAAGTCCAGCGTGAAATTATCGATACCCTCATGACCTATGTAGACCCCAAAACAGGTAAACGCCCCTTTATCCTCGCCCTGCCCAAAAAAGAAGCCATGCTCATAGGACAGGGTGGTGACCAGTGCGGTGACGTTGTCTACGCCCTTTGGCCGGAATATTCCGAACAACACGGCGCCATTTTGCCTACCTCCACATATGGCGATATGGGCGATATGCGCGCCCTGAGTGTCTTCTATGGCCCCCAAATCGGCGTCAAACAAGGCTATTCCATGACCCGCGTGAGCAATATTGTGGATTATGTCCCCACCATCTGCTACATGACAGGCTGGCCTATCCCCAAAGACGCGGAAGGAAGCGTGCTTTACCAAATGCTGACTGAACCCAATAAGCCATAAACTCCCGACCCGCGGCATGGTTATTCCCCCATGCCGCGTTTTCCTCTTTCTCCCGTTATATACCCCTAACCTTAAGGAGAAAAACATGCTCGGAAGCGCCCCCTATGCCTTTACTGCCTTTGTCAATTTTTTCTGGATTGCCGTCTTCCTCCTCATAGGCCTTGTTTGCCGCGGCTTGTCCAAAACCCTGCGTAAATACCTTGTCCCCGCCTGCGCCGTTGGCGGTATTCTTGGCTTTATAGCCATCAATACCAGCATTTTTTCCGGCATGGATTTTTTTGCCCCAGACCCCAAGTTTATGGAATTTCTTGTTTTTCACCTTTTTGCCCTCTCCTTTACCTGCTTTGGTCTCCAAGGTTTTGGCGGCGGCAGCAATACCCCAAAATCTATCATGAAAGGTGGATGCTGGATGGGTATCCAAACTATGGGTATGTCTAACCTGCAATGCTTTGTCGGCATACTCTGCATAGTGGGCTGGAACTCCATCTTTAACACCAACCTTTTTGAAAGCAGCGGCTTCCTCGTTGCCCAAGGCTTCTGCGCCGGCCCCGGCGCCGCCCTCGCCACAGGCGCCGTTTGGGAACAGGCCGGCGTCAATGGCATGATCGGCCTCGGCCTCGCCTTCGCCGGCATTGGCTACTTCCTTGCCATGCTTGTTGGCGTGCCCGTCACCTTCTGGGTGCTGCGCCGCACAGGCCGCATTGCCGCCGTTATCCCAGAAGAAGACCAGCGCGGCGTCTACCCCGAAAATAAACGACCCGCCGCCGGCTACCTGCGCTTCATGGGTTCCAATATCGACACCATGTCCTTCCAGGCTTCCCTTATTGCCCTCTCCTACGGCCTCTCCTACCTTGTTATCTCCCTCCTCCCCCTCCTCGGTACACCCGCCCCCATTATGGGCATGCTCTGGTCACTCTTCCCTATGGTCTTTTGCCTGCCTATGGGCTTTCTTATCCGCGAAATTTTCCTCGTTCGCGTTCTCAAACTCAGCCACCTCTTTGACGTGGAATGCCACCAGCGACTCCTCGGTATTATCATCGACTGGATGGTCATTGCCGCCCTCCTTAGTATCCAACTCCATATCCTGCGCGAATGGTTCGGCCCTATTATCCTTATTAGCTTTGCCGCTACTCTGGCCACTATCCTTTACCTCTGGTTTCTCTGCCGTAAACATAAGGAATACGGCGCAGAACGCTTCCTCGTTCTCCTCGGCGGCGGCCTGGGTACCATCACCACCGGCCTCGTCCTTATGCGTATGACTGACCCCGAATTCAAAAGCACCATCCCCTACGAACTTAGCCTCTGCCCCCTCTTTAGCATTATCCTCGGTTTCCCCCTTATGCCCCTCACTATGCCTATCTACAACGGACAGGCTATCTACGGCAGCAGCTGGCTTAACCTCCTCATCCTTAGCTTTATCTACATTATTATCGTTACCATTATCCTCAAACTCCCCTTCTGGAAAATGGAAGGCAAAGTCGCTAATTTTTAACTTTATGGGAGAAGACTGGGGGCTGCTCGCCCCCAGACCCCCCGGCAGGGGCAAGCGCCCCTGCACCTGCTTTTAGAGGCTGTTGTGTATGCAATGGCCTTTTTTATTTGAAAAAATAAGATGCAAGAAGACGGAAGACGGAAGAAGAGGAAGAAAAAGAAGAAGGAAAAGAAGAAGAAAGAGAAGAAAGAAGAAAATTTTCGCCGCCACTTTTTACACGAGGAACCCATTTTTGCGCCGGCTTTTCCTCGTTCCAAAAGTGGCGGCGAAAAAGTTTCAACCCCTATACTCGCCTTTAGAGCATATTCGAAAATTATCGCAACAAGTTGCGATAATTTTCTAAAGACACGCTGGCATCGTCGTGACGGCGAAAGTAAATTTCGCCTACTCCTCGCCGCGGGCGGCCGCTCGCGCTGCCGCCAGAGCATTTCCGTTGATTAACGGAAATGCTCTAAGACGCGTATAGGGCTGTGCGGGGAAAAGATTCCCCTATTTTTTTTGAGTGCGGATGCAATGGGCGGGGTTGTTAACGGATATTTTGTTGTTAGCCCGAGTGCTGCTTAAAATTGATTAAA
>CAZJOG010000159.1:0-5952 GCA_964547565.1 uncultured Desulfovibrionaceae bacterium | reverse complement strand
ATTGAGGCAGAAAACCAAACCCTGGCCTCCATTACTTTCCAAAATTATTTCCGCATGTACGCAAAACTTTCTGGTATGACAGGTACAGCCCAGACAGAAGCTGTGGAATTTGACCAGATTTATGGTTTGGAAACTATTTCCATTCCTCCCAACAAACCTATGGTCCGTAAAGACCACCCGGATTCCATTTACCGTACCCAAAGGGAAAAGTTTGAGGCTATAGTTAAAGCTATCAAGGAACTGTACGCAGCAGAACAGCCTGTGCTTGTGGGCACTATATCTATTGAAAACTCGGAACTTATTTCCACTATGCTCAAAAAGGAGCATATACCCCACAAGGTGCTTAACGCCAAACACCACGCGGAAGAAGCCGCCATTATCGCCCAGGCAGGCCAAAAGGGGCATGTGACTATTGCCACCAACATGGCCGGCCGTGGTACGGACATTGTGCTGGGTGAAGGTGTGCGGGAGCTGGGCGGCCTGCATATTTTAGGTACAGAACGCCATGAAAGCCGCCGTATAGACAACCAGTTACGCGGTCGTTCCGGCCGTCAGGGTGACCCGGGGTCTTCGCGTTTTTATCTTTCTCTGGAAGATAACCTTATGCGGATATTTGGTTCTGAGCGCATTTCCAATCTTATGGGTAAATTAGGGATGGAAGACGGGGAACCTATTGAAAATTCTATGGTTTCCAAAGCCATTGAAAGCGCCCAGAAAAGGGTGGAAGCCCATAACTTTGATATACGGAAAACCCTTCTGGATTACGACAATGTCATGAACCAGCAGCGGGAAGCCATTTATGGTTTGCGCCGCGATATTATGCAAACGGAAGACAGTGAATCTGTGCTGGTAGAATTTACAGACAATGTGCTGGAAAATATTTACGCCCCTCTGGCTGACCCCAAACAAAAGCCAAACCAGGAAGACAA
Source organism: uncultured Desulfovibrionaceae bacterium (assembly GCA_964547565.1). Taxonomy (GTDB): domain Bacteria; phylum Desulfobacterota; class Desulfovibrionia; order Desulfovibrionales; family Desulfovibrionaceae; genus CAZPTC01. The sequence goes on along the minus strand of CAZJOG010000159.1, from coordinate 5,023 downwards.
AGCCGCTGTTATGGCCCGCCTTTTGGAAGTATGCAACCTTGCCCGCGCTCTGCCGGATATAACCCCGGAAAGTGAACCCCCGGCACAGGCAGATACCCGCGCCGCCATTTTGTCTATATTCCAGAGCCTGAACGAAGATGCCCATGGTGTGTACGATGAAATAACGCGCTTTTTCCTGCTGGAATCTTTGGACCGTGCGTGGAAAGAACACTTGCGCAGCATGGATTACCTGCGGGAAGGCATTGGCCTGCGTGGTTATGGCCAGCGTGATCCTAAGCTGGAATATAAAAAAGAAGGCTTTGAACTTTTCCAGGCTATGCTGGACAGGGTGTACGAAGGTTCCGTGCGCAGTCTCACCCATATACGTGTGCAGGCGCAACCTGCGGAAGCTGAAGCCGCACAACACTCTCAACAGGCAGAAAATGCCCCCTCTGCACCGGAAGCCGCGCAAAACCCCGCTTTACAGCCCCAGGCATCGCAGCCGGAAACCCCGGCCCTTAACCTGCGCCACAGAGAACAGGTTTTTGCGCAAAATTCTTCCTCTTTATCCTCTGGTCCTGGCCCTGCCGGTAGCCATGCCGTTTCTGCGGAAGCCCCCAAAGTAGGGCGTAATGACCCATGCCCATGCGGCAGTGGCAAAAAATATAAAAAATGCCATGGCGCATAGGCTTGCGGATATATAGCCCCTCTCTTGTGCTTTCTGTTTCCCTGTGCTAGTTTGAGCCAATACAATGGGCAATGCTCTATAGGCGAGTTATGCAGGAAAACACGGTATTAAGAACTTTCGTTATTGTCTTCTATCTGGCTATTTCGCTTGTGCTGGGCGGCCTTTTAGGAGCAGCATACGTTGGACAGTGGAAACTCCACAGTATAATGGGGTGGTTTTTGCTGTTGCTTTTTTGTACGTTTACCCTGTGCTTTTTTTACCAGCGCCGCAAAAGAGACAGACTGGAAAAAGTGCTGGCGGAAAAAAACCAACATTCCCTCGCTATCCAGCAGGAATTACTTTCCTATAAAGACAGATTGGAAAATGTTGTCCATTCCCGCACAGAAGCCTGGAAGGAGGTTACTGACCTTAACAGTATTATCCTCCAGTCTGTAAATGAAGGCATTATTGGCATTACCCTGGATGAGTTTGTGCAGTTTACCAACCAGCAGGCGGAAGAACTTTTAGGCTATACCGCCGGGGAACTCCTGAACCTTCCCTTGCATGAAACCGTGCATTATGCCCATGCGGATGGCAGTGTTTACCCGCGGGACGAATGCCCCCTGCATATTGCCTTGCTGGCTGGTACCGGAAAAGCAGAAATGGAAGAAACGGTTTTTTGGACAAAGACCGGCAAACCTGTGACTGTTTTTGTGAGTATGACGCCCCTTGTAAAAGACGGTGTGCCTGTTGGGGGTGTGGTGTGCTTCCACGATATTTCAGACGAGCAGCTTCAAAAAGGCTTAAGGAAAGCGGTTTTTGAAAATTCTCTGGATGGTTATGTGCTTTTTGATGAAAAAAGTACCATTATCGACGCCAATAAGGCGGCCCTCCAGCTTTTTCAGGAAAATTCCGTTGCCGACCTGCAGTTTAATTTTACGGATCGTTTTTTGCCAGAATACCAGCCAAATGGGGATAATTCCAAAGAGCTTTTTTACGCATCTTTGCTTCTTGCCAGTTCCAGCGGGTATGACAAGCAGGAAATTTACCTCAATCTGCCCGATAATCCCTATTGCCCATGCAACTTAACCCTTGTACGCATACCCCACGGGGCGCGTTACGCAGTTTTTGGCACTATCCAGAACCTTCAGGCTGCAAAAAATGCGGAACAGAGCATTATCGCAGAACGCATGCGCCTGCAAACCCTTTTGGATTCCTGCCCCATAGGTATGGCGATAGTGCGGGACGATACCATTGTTTCCGGCAACCCGCGCCTTGCCAACTGGCTGAGCCTGCACCCGAGTGACCGTCTGAAGGCCTCCTTTGTGCGTATGTCGGATTATCTGGATATTCTTGGTAAACTGAACAGGGAAGAACCGGTGCTGGACTATCCCACCCAGGTGTATGCCGCAGGCCGCGAAATAAAAGAAATTTACCTTACCGCCCTGAATACATGGATGGACGATGCCCCAGCCATACTCTTTTGGCTGGTAGACATCACAGAAATAAAAAATTCGGAAAAAAACTACAGAGAAGCCTTAAGTATAGCGGAAGAAGCAGCCCAGACACAAAGTAATTTCCTTGCGCGTATCAGCCACGAAATCCGCACCCCCATGAACGCTATCCTTGGTCTTGGGTACCTGTGCATGCAGACAGACCTTAGTCCCAAGCAACATAATTATCTTACCAAAATCCATGTTTCTGCACAGAATTTGCTGGGTATTATTAATGATATTCTGGATTTTTCCAAAATAGAATCCCATACACTGGAAATACATAAAACCACCTTTGTTCCCGCCCGTCTTTTGGAAACTCTGGCGCAAAGTTATGTCACCCGTGCGGCCCAAAAAGGCCTTACCCTTACCTGCACCACAGAACCGGATTTGGAAATCCCCCTTTTGGGTGATGTTACCCGTATAGAACAGGTGCTCAGTAACCTTGTCCACAATGCCATTAAATTTACAGAAAAAGGCGGCGTGCAAATACACGGGGAAGTGCTTGCCCATGAAAAACATAGCCTTTATGTGCTTTTCTGGGTTCGGGATACGGGCATTGGTATAAGCCAGGAAAATATCCAGCGGCTTTTCCAGCCTTTCACCCAGGCGGATGAATCCTCCACCCGCCGCTTTGGCGGGACGGGCCTTGGCCTTATTATAGCCAAACGTCTGGCAGAACTTATGGGCGGCCATATATGGGTGGAAAGTACCATAGGCGCCGGCAGTACCTTCTATTTTTCCGCGCGTATGGAAAAAATTATGGATGAGGCCCTCCCGGAACAGCAGGGCAGGCATAGCTCCCCGTATACCACCATATGGGAAAACCCCAGAGAAGTGGAAGAAGTGCTGGAAAGTATAGCCATTCCCCCTTCACGTCCTGCCCTTGCCTCCCTGCCGGAAACTCCTCCCGTGCAGGACATCTCCCCCCAAAGTGATGTGGATAAACTGGCCCGCATACAGGGCGCGTCTATCCTTCTGGTGGAAGATAATGATATTAATCAGGAAATAGCCACCGCCCTGCTGGAAGACGCCGGCCTGCGTGTTACCCTTGCCGCCAATGGCGAAGAAGCCATCACCGCTGTCCGTAAAGAGCCATTTGACCTTGTTTTTATGGATATCCAAATGCCTGTTATGGATGGGCTGGAAGCCACCCGCGCCATACGCGCCATACCGGCTTTTGCCCAAAAGCCGCCCATTGTGGCCATGACCGCCCATTCCCAGGCTAGTGACCGTGAAAAAAGCCTTGCTTCTGGTATGAATGACCATATCACCAAGCCCCTGGACCCCACAGAGCTTGTCCAAACCCTTATCAAATGGATTGTCCCTTTATCCGAAGGCGATGACCAGGAGAAAAAGGACAACGCAGACCGTGTGTTGCGTAATCTTAACCAGCGTGTTACCCCCGTACAGGCCCATGATCTGGATATGGATCTGGAACTGCATATGGACTTGGACCTTAATACCCTGCGCCAGGCACGGCCCATTTCCGCAACCGGTATTCCCCCCAAAGATCCCTCCGCCCAGCAGGAAGAATCTGCCCAGCCCCATATTTACCCCTTCTCCCCCCATTATCCCAACCTGCGTGTTATGGAACCAACCGCAGGCCTGGAAAGCGTGGGCGGTAACCGCGCCCTCTACACCAAACTGTTGCTTAAATTCCGCGATACCTACCAGACCGTGGATAACGATATCCTTATCGCCGCAGCCACGGGCGATCAGGAAGTGCCCGTGCGCCTTGCCCACACCATTAAAGGGGTAGCCGCCTCCCTTGGCATGTTCCCCCTGTCCAAAGTTGCCGAGCAAATCGAAAAAGCCCTTAAAGAACAAACCCACGCGGATGACCTGTTCCCCATGCTCAGCGCAGAACTTGCAGAAGCCCTGCAATGTGTTGCCCTGGAAACAGATACCCCCCTTCTGCCCATTGGCAGTAAAAACCAGACGGAAGAAGATGAAGATACCAATACCCCCCTTGGCGCAGAAGATGCCCAGGGTATACTTCTGCACAGCCATGTGCTTGAAATTGCACTGGAAAGCGACTGGGTTATGGTGATGGATACCATGCAGGACCTTATAGAAAACGCCGCCCATACCCCCGCCGCCCCCTTTGTGAAAGAGCTGGAAGACGCCATAGATAATTTTGATATCCCCATAGCCAAAGAAATTTTGGCAAAAATGCGCCACGCTATTATGCAATCAGAAGAAACAGAAAACCCTTGATAATAAAGACATAAAAAATATTTTCCCTTAACCCCCAAAAAAGCAAGTTTGCACCCCTTTCTGGCAAGGTTTTTGCTTAAGCAAGGCAAAGCAATGTGGAGGCTTTATGAATACCATCCACCCAATTGACCGCCTGAACGGCACTGTTCCTACAGAATCCGTAAAACCCACCCCCAGCCAAGGAGGCAACTTCCAGGAAATATTTACCCAGACAGTATCCCAAACAACCCAAGATTCCGATCCCCTGAAAAATTTTGCCGCCCTTAACGCCCTGCAGGCTATCCAGCCGGGCAACCCCAATGCGCCCTTAAGCGAAATGGAAAAAACGGGCGTCCAGGTGGAAGTTTTTAAGCAGGTGATGGCAGAAGTGGATAACTTCTTCAGCGGCCTCGAAGATTATTCCAAATCCCTTGATTCCGAAAATGACGACAATGGCCTCAAAAGCGCCTGGAACGCCCTTATGGGTATGGACCAGACCCTCAAAAACGCCAAAGCCAGCCTGGCTAACCTGCCACACGATGAAGCCCTTGCCGGTATCATCAATGAAATGGATATTCTCGCCACTACGGAAAAATTTAAATTTAACCGCGGCGATTATGTGATGTAGGGCGCGTTGGGGGGGGGGGGGGGGGGGGGGGGGGGGGGGGGGGGGGGGGGGGGGGGG
>CAZJOG010000158.1:0-5959 GCA_964547565.1 uncultured Desulfovibrionaceae bacterium | reverse complement strand
GCCCATGGCGCAGTGGAGCTTATTGCCCAGAACTTTGACATGCAGACAGGCGCCCCTCTTATACTGGACGATTTGTTTGTAGACCCGCAAAACGCTCTTTTAGCGCTTTCCCGCGCTTCCCGCCAAATTTTGAGTGAAGGGGTTATTGAAGAATTTCGTAATCCCGAGGGGGACGATTCTTTTATAGACGACATGCTCCGTGCTGGTACAGAACCTCTGGCAGAAAACTTTACGGTGTTTAGCCTTATACCGGATGGTATCCGTGTGTATTTCCCACCGTATCAGGTTGCGCCGTATGTTGCCGGTGTTCAGACAGTGGAAATTTCTCTGGACACACTCAAAAATGCCAAACCCCGTCTTGAATTCTGGCAAACACTGTAAAACGAGAATCCCGTGGAAAAACTTGGTATTATTGCCGGCGGTGGGCAATTCCCTTTTCTTGTAGCCAAAGGTGCCGCCCATGAACATATTTGCCCTGTAGGCATAGGATTTTACGGCCATACGGATGAAAACCTGCCCGCCAGCCTGGAACAACTGGGTGGCTCCTGTCTGTTTTTGCATTTGGGGCAACTAACCAAGATGTTGGATTACCTGAAAAAAAACAGTGTACACACCGTATGCCTTGCGGGCACCATTAATAAACCCCGTGCTATGGACTTCAGACCAGATTTACGCGCCGCGCGTGTGGTTTTTAGTCTACGCAAAAAAGGGGACGACTCTCTTTTACGCGCTATTGTGGGGGAACTGGAAAAAGAAGGCATTGCGGTTATTTCCCCTGCCCGCTTTGCCCCAGCTTTGCATATTACCCCTGGCCTGCTTACCCCCAAATGCCCACCTACCAAAGCTGTGCAAGATGATATTGCATACGCCTGGCCTGTTGCCCGCCAGATAGGCGCTATGGACATTGGCCAGTGCCTTGTGGCCAGAGAAGGAATGGTTATAGCTGTGGAAGCTCTGGAAGGCACAGACGAAACCCTTGCCCGCGGTGCACGCCTGGGTGGCAAAGGGTGTGTTGCCGTTAAATTACTAAAACCTGGGCAAGAAGAACGGGTAGATTTGCCTTCTATTGGCCTGAAAACTATACAAAACCTGGCCGAAGGCCAATACGCTGCTCTGGCCATAGAAGCAGGCGCCCTTTTTTTTGACAGGGAACAGGCCATTGCACTGGCGGAAAAAAACGGTATTTGCATTATAGCAAAACAACGGGAAGAATAAGGCGTATTTTTTGACGGAGTGTTTTTTCCATGGTGTTTTTTTGTTTCCCTTCAGGGAAAACAAAACTATGGAAAATACTTCCCGGGAAAAAATACGCCTTTTGTGATTAATGTATGGGTAATGGCGGGTTCTGGAATATGGCATCCGGGTCTGGCTTATCTTGCTTTTTTTCTCCACTCCCAAAAAGCAGTTTAAAGGGTGCGCTCACCACACCGCCTACAATCCCAATCACCGTGCCCCCCAGGTTGCCTATAGTGCCTGCAACAGCGCCAGCTACTTTGTAAGAGAGTTGCGGGTCTCTTAGTGTGCCGGATATTTCTACGGGCACTTCCGGTATACCAAACAAGGTAGCGATTACTTTTGCTTTTATTTCTTCTGTTCCCAAATTCACCTGCCCCCCACCGCGTATAGACAGCAACGGGCCTTTGATAAGCAAATTATCGCACGCAACAAGACCATTGGTTATTGTGCCACTTGCGCTTGCCTGGGCGATAATAGTTTTTGCCCCACCGGATGTGGGAGGCGTGGTATGCCCGGCTGTGTGCGGGTTATAAGTAACAGGAGGCTCCGGGATCTGGCTGTCTTTTGCGCTTTGCATATACCCATCCACCAGCTCAATAGACCACGGCCCATTCAGAGAGGAAAACATAGCATTCCAATCGTTAAAAAGGGCTGTCAGATTAAAGCGGGCTGCCGCTTTGCCCGCCAGTATAGTATCCTGCTTGCGGGCTTCGCTTATGGGAAGAAGCTGAACTTGCACAAGCGCAAGCTGCAAATGGCTGTCCAGCATATTCCCTGTGGCATTAGAAACAAGTTCGCCATTCAAACTCCCGCCGCCCGGCAGAGTGGCGGAAAATGGCCCCACCCGTAAATTGGCCTGCTTCAGCGAAACAGGGACATGCAGCTCTTTTAAAGGGCTTTTTAAAAGTGTGGCATTGTTAAAACGTAAATCCAGGGTGGCATCATTTTCCCGCAAAAATTCCAAAGGAACAGGGCTTGGCTCTTTAGGAGCCCCTTTGGGGCCCGCAGAAGCAACCTGCTTGGGTGATGCCGGGAAATAGTGGTCAAAGGGGAAGTTGTCAAAGCGTATAACAGCCTGTACTTGACGGCGCTTGCCAAATTCTATTCTGCCATTACCACTAAACGGGTTTGCATCCAGACGGCCTTTTGCTTTTTCCAGTGTCAGGGTTTGCCCGGCATACAGGTACTCTGTTTCAAAATCCAGCATGGTGAGGGCTGTTGGCTCTTCCAGAAGAGGAAAAGTGAGGCCAACTGTGGCAAGCTGGGCGTTTAATGTGCCTGTGTTCCCCCGCATATAGCCTTTAAATTCTGGCCCGGAAAAAAGTTTGCTAACAGCAAGCTCACCTTTAATCGATGTTGCCCCATTGGGGTTGCTGAGTGCTGCCTGTATATCCGTAAGATTTAGGGTTTCTTTTTCCAGATCAAACGCTGTAAGGGCTGTCCCCTGGATTTTCATGTCCTGGGTCCAGGATTCCATACCCAAACCAGCCTTTTTGAGCGTAAGCTGCACACTGGCCTTTTGGGGTTTCATGGAAAGGGGCATAACTTTTTTGGTGTTGTAATTCACCGTGGCATTACTATCTACCACAAGGGCAAGTTGCGGCATTTGCAGGTCAAACTTCCAGTTACCACCCATGCCCAGCGTGGCGGGCAATTCCTCCGCACTGGAAGGCTGGGCTTTGAGTTTCAGATTAAAAGCCAAGCTGTCATACGGGGTAAGTGTATTATTTTTAGAACCAAAGTATCCTTTTTCCAGCTTCCCATCAACATTGGCGTTTAATGTATTCAGGATAGTGTAAATTTTCCCGGAGCTAAAGTTCACTGTGCCTTTGGCAGACGCAACACCCCCAAACATTTTATAGCCTGCAAGAATTTCCAAAGGCTGATTAAGTTGGATATTGGTCAGTGTAGCGCGGATATTGACAGTTTTATCCAAAGTGACAAGAGCTTCCGCCATTCCTTCGTACACCTTGCCTACACGGACAGACAAAAAGGAACCTTTTTGGCTTATTTCTTCTGTTTGGCCGCGGCTTGCGCCTATATAACAGTATACTTTTTCCGCTTTTAAGCGCATAAATTCAATAGATTGAGCGCTGATATGCAGGCCAAAGTTAAAAGTGGAAGGCTCCTTAGATTCCGAAAGCGGCACTGGCGGCGGCGGGTAAGACGGCGGGGTAAGCACTTCCCCCCTAAATTCAGGGAACAGCGGGTCCAGATTCGCTTTATCCGCAGATATAAAAAACTCCAGGTGTGGGTTGGAAAAGTTTTGCAGGTTACAGGCCAGTGTAAAAGGCATATCTAAAATATTGGCTTTAACATTTTTGGCGTACAGACCACGTTTATCCAACTCCAGTTCACCTTTTGCCTCAATGTGGTCAAGGGCAATCTGCAGGCCGGGCAGCATACTGCGCGCAAAACCAAACCAGTATGTCAGGCTGAAGTGGTCTGTTTCCACCTGCCCGCGTAAGACGGGGTTTGTCAGAGAGGGGGGGGTAAGCATGGGCAAAGCGGCGGTTTGCTTTTCCGGAGCGGGCTTTTGTTCCGTTTCCTGTTCCACACTGGTGGCAGTACCCTGCTCTTTTTCGGCAGGTGGCGGGTTTTTTTGCTGCAAAGCCGCTGTTTTGTCGGGCAAGACAAGATTTTCAAAAATACCATACACAGCGCCGGAAAAAGAGGCTCTGTCCGGCCCAAAAGCAAGCGCCACTTTTTCAAGGGCCATAGGTTTACCCTGTTCAATACGAAATGGGATAGCCAAAGCCAGCGGGGTAAACATGGTGTTCATCATCAGCCCGCCTGTTGCGCTGAATGCCCCTTCCGCATCGTATGTGCCGTTTTCCATACGGCCTGTAGCATCTAAACGTAAATGAACAGGCTCTGCCAGAGGGAAATAATCAAACGCGGGTGCAACAGGTTTTTCCCGCACAGTAGAAAAAGACTCCATCTGGAAACTAAGCCCTGCGGCAATTTCTCCGGAAATTTTGGGGGATCGCTCCCCTTTTTCAAACTCTACATCCACAAGCTGGAGGAAAAAATCCTGAAACTCCATGCGGGGCAAAGCGGGGATTTGGCATGTGGTGCGGGCTATGCGTAAATCAAGCCTGCCACTGAAAAAGCCGGGCAAACGTGCAGAACCAGTTATACCCTCTACCAGAACCTGAGCATTATTTTTTTGCGAGGTAAATGCAATGCTTGCGTCAAAAAGGTGCAAACGGGTGTCTTGCAGGGCAGGTGGCAAAAGAGGTTCTTTTTTACTGTTTTTTTTCGTTTTTTGTTCCACTTCCGCCAAACTGTGGCTAGCGGGGGAAAGTTGCGGCGTTGTTTCCTGCTCTTTTGGGGCAATATCTACAGCCACAGCGGGAAGCGCAGCAGGTGCCACAACTGGTTTTTCTTTCAGAGAAACTGTAATTTCAGGTTGTTCCAGCCAAATATCGGCTATAACAGGCTCAAAACGTAAAAGGGAAAGCCAGCCAAGGGCCATTTCCAGTGAGGTTGCCTGCAGGCTTACCTGCACGGTATCTGTTGCCATACGGCTCTTTTTTTCCAAAGAAGGCAACAGTTGCACATTTTCCAGACGGAGAGAAAATGTGGGAAAAATACTTACCTCTGCGGAATCCACAGAAATATCTACCCCTAAGGCATTTTCAAGCGTACCTTCCAGAAGAGGGGTAAGACGGGCTGGCTGAAGATACTGGAGGTAACCATACACACACGCGGTTAAAAATATCCCCCAAAGCGAAAGGAGAGCAATCCCAATAAAATTTTTTTTCATAAGCAGAAAATCCAAATCCTTCTATCGCAATGCGTTTTAGAGCATTTCCGTTTATTAACGGAAATGCTCTGGCGGCAGCGAGAGCGGCCGCCCGCTGCGAGGCGTAGGCGAAATTTACTTTCGCCGTCACGACGATGCAGGCGTGTCTTTTGAAATGTATCGCAATTTATTACGATACGTTTCGGAATTTCTTTAATTGTAGCGAAAATTTAACATAAGGACAAGTGTTTTACTTTATCGGAAAATATTTTTATCGTTTACCCGTTTTGCCTTTTCTTTAGGGCAGTTCCGTTCATTAACGCGAAAAACTCTAAGTGGTAATAAAGACAGACCCTGCGGAGAATACATGGCGCATGCACACGCTGGGAAGTAACTGCTCGTCACGTCCATGCAGGCTCTTCTTGTCTTTTCTTATGTTCCGGTTTATATTGTCCGACAAGTTTTTCCACAGTTTTCCAGAGGATAATTATGCTGAATTACGCATTATTTTATTTTATGTGTCTTGTTGTGTTATGCATAGTTTCAGCAGGCCTTTTCCCCTTTTGGGCCATACGGGAGCTTGCCAGCGCCAAAACCCATATAAAAGGCGCTTTACTGCGAAAAAAGGCGGAACAGACTGCGCAGCTTGCCTTACGCATGCAAATTGCTATTGGCCTTACTTTTGGCGCGGATGCGCTTTTTAATGGATATCTGAACCAGTTTTTTAGTGCCGGTGGTTTATTCCAGTGGTGGGGGGCATCTGTCGGGCATATTTTGGGTGGTATATCTCTTATGCTGGCTGTGCGTTTTGGCGCAAAATTCGGTAAATTTCGTATTGTGCTTTTTTATATTTCCGGCATTTCCGCCACTATAGGCTCTTTGCTTGCCTCGTACCTGTTTTTTTGTTTTATGCGGGGTTTTTCGTTTTACGAATTACTTACCAGTGGGGCAAATGCCGTGCAGGCTGTCGGCACT
>CAZJOG010000157.1:0-6000 GCA_964547565.1 uncultured Desulfovibrionaceae bacterium | reverse complement strand
GTGCGGTGTATGCCTCAAGCAGCGCATTTTTCTGCCTTCTTTTGCGCTGTGGAATACCAGCCGCGCTGGCTGGGTGTGTGTATCCAGCGCATAATTTATGGGCACTCCGTAGGGTTTGCCGTCTTCATCCACAAAACTTAGCACGCCCCATTCGCCTTTTTCCAGTATTTCCCACGCGTTTTGTATATCCAAAGCCTTTTCTGCACGCCGCAGGGTGTTATTTTCTGCCATATGTTTTTCCTTTTTCCCCTGTGCATGGTAAAAATTTATCCTTGCAGAATATCCCAGACCGCATTATTCTGCTTTTTCCATCAACCGCCAGGGAGTTTTTATGCGTAGCCATTCTTTGTCCAAAGGTCAAGAAAGAGCCCCTCACCGTTCGCTTTTAAACGCATTGGGTCTTACAAAAGAAGAAATAAACCGGCCTCTTATTGGCATTGTTAATGCCGCCAATGAAGTAGTGCCCGGCCACATCCATTTGGATAAAATTGCAGAAGCCGCCAAAGCAGGCGTGCGTATGGCTGGTGGTACACCTTTGGAATTCCCTGTTATCGCGGTGTGTGACGGCCTGGCCATGGGGCATGCGGGTATGCGCTACTCCCTGCCTTCCCGTGAAGTGATAGCGGATTCTATTGAAATTATGGCTATGGCGCACCCGTTTGACGGCCTTGTGCTTATTCCCAACTGCGATAAATGCGTGCCCGGCATGCTTATGGCCGCCCTGCGCCTGAATATCCCGTCTATTGTAATAAGCGGCGGCCCTATGCAAACAGGGCGCAATAACACGGATTTAAACAGCCTTTTTGAAGCTGTGGGCAAAGTGCAAAGCGGCACTATGGACACAAAAGAGCTGGAAGATCTGGAACTTACAGCCTGCCCGGGTTGCGGTTCCTGCTCCGGTATGTTTACGGCTAATACCATGAACTGCCTTTCAGAAGCTCTGGGCCTTGCTTTGCCCGGCAATGGAACTATTTCTTCTGTTTCTGCGGCCCGTATACGCCTTGCCAAACATGCTGGTATGAAAATTATGGAGCTTGTAGAAAAAAATATCTGCCCGCGGGATATTGTGACGGAAAAATCGCTTGCCAATGCGGCAGCCGTGGACATGGCTCTGGGGGGTTCCACCAATACAGTTTTGCATTTGCCCGCCGTGTTTGCAGAAGCAGGGCTGGATTTGACACTTGATATATTTGATAAAGTCAGCAGGGTAACACCCAATGTATGCAAACTTGCCCCTGCGGGTGTGCACCATATTGATAACCTGGATGCCGCAGGCGGGGTGTACGCGCTTATGGCCCAGCTTGCCTCCGCTAATTTGCTGGATGCCAGTGTGCAAACTGTTACAGGCCAAACCATGGCGGAAAACTTTGTCACCTACACCAGCCATGTAACAGACCCCAATGTTATACGCCCCATGGACAACCCCTATTCCGCAGAAGGGGGCATAGCCATTTTATACGGGAATCTGGCGCCAGATGGCGCTGTGGTAAAACAAAGCGCCGTATCGCCGGAAATGCGCATACGCAAGGGCATTGCCCGCGTGTTTGAATGCGAGGAAGACGCCATGGCCGCCATTATGGAAGGCAAAATCCATAAAGGGGATGTGGTGGTGATACGGTACGAAGGCCCCCGCGGCGGCCCGGGCATGCGGGAAATGTTAAGCCCCACTTCCGCCATTGCAGGCATGGGGCTTGATAAAGATGTGGCGCTTATTACAGATGGGCGCTTCAGTGGGGCAACACGCGGGGCAGCCATTGGGCATATTTCCCCGGAAGCAGCAGACGGCGGCCCCATAGCGCTGGTAGAAGAAGGCGATAGTATTTCTATCCATATACCGGAGCGCAAACTGGAGCTTCTGGTGGACCAGGCCACTCTTGAGATGCGGGCGGCAGCCTTGGCCACCGCCGCACCCCATTCTCTGCACGAACAGCGTGCAAAGACTCGCACACCATTTCTTACACGTTACAGTCGCGTTGTACGGTCTGCCTCTTCAGGCGCATCGCTTAAAGCGTAAGTGACAACCTGCCCGCACGTTGGGCAAATGGCCTCTTCCACCTGCCCCTGTCCCATTTGTGCGCCCGTTGTGAAGGCCCCGGGGGTAACAACCGGAACCTGTGTTTTGGCGGGCACAAGACGCAAGCCCAGTTTGGCAGCCATATATTCCAACGGTTTTATATCACCGGTTTGTGCCATAATATGCAAAAGCGTTTCCGCACCCAGTTTGGCGCCGGAATCGTAAGGGTTTACTTCGCGCAAAAGTGTGGAGTACGGCTTGCCAATGGCTTTGGCCAAATCTTTCGCAGGCACTGGGTTATCGAGCACCAGGTTGTGGATCAGGGTAGAAAGTTCAGAAACCATAAACGCCTCCTCAAGGTTAAGGTTATAGCCCGCCCGGAAGGAAAAAGTTTTTGTCCCTCATACTTTTCCTGAGAGTCTTCCGGCGGACCAGGGACTCTATAAAGTGGGTAAACCGGTGGATTGTTTTTACCGAGGAGTTGCCGGTATACCGCTGTATAGCCTGATCTTTCTATAATACATACCTGTAAGAGTTTAAAAAACTCCAAACAGGTATGTATTTTTTACAGAAAGTGTTGTATCTGTTATGTAGGGAAAAATAACAAATACTTCCTGATTACCTTCCTTCTGCAAAATTCTTCTGCAATATTGGATAAACAATACTGCATAAACAATCGCTATTATTTTATCACACCTTCTTTAAAGGCGTATACATATTTTATAATCGAAAAACACTGTAAAAAATTTTTTGACAAAAACACACTATTATTTTATACACTCATGGGCATAATTTTTACTTTGCTATAGAATCTTACCCGTAGCAAAAAATCTATGATGAGAATATTGCATGCTAAAATAGACACGTCAAGCAGGCCCATAAAAAAAATACAACAACTCACTACTCTAAAACTTCTTATTTTCTATACAGATAGTAAGAAGTGAATAAAAACATGCATGTTACAGCATTTTGTTATATCTTCCATTTTTTCCTTTTTTTTGATAAAAATAAGAGAAGGCATAAAAGATCTTATTTTCTCTAGACAAAATCTAAAGAAATTTGGATGCTTTTTTGCCTTAAAAGACAGGAGAGAAGCGGGAAAAGGAGAGGGGAGAAAAAGCTGTTGCAGGTGTTCCCATTAGCGCGTGGCAAAGGCAAAAAACCGAACAGCCCGAAGAAAAGGGCCGGAGAAAAGGCCGGGGAGCATGGCCAGAAGAAACAAAAACTGCTGGATACCCTAACAGTTTACCATACTGACAGCCAAACCACCAAGGGATGTTTCTTTAAACTTGGCGTTCATTTCACGGCCGGTTTCCGCCATGGCTTCAATGGCAGAATCCAGTGTTACCCGGTGATGCGCGGGGTTTTCACTTGTGGCAAGTAAATACGCGTTATACGCTTTAACAGCGCCCATGGCATTACGTTCAATACAGGGTATTTGTACAAGGCCGTCTACAGGGTCGCAGGTAAGGCCAAGATGGTGTTCCAGGGCTATTTCCGCCGCATTTTCCACTGTTTGCGCACTTTCCCCACGGGCATGGGCCAGCATGGCGGCTGCCATGGCAGAGGCAACCCCTACTTCCCCCTGGCACCCTACTTCCGCACCGGCTATAGCCGCATTGTGCTTGGCAAGAAAACCCACACAGGCGGCAGCAAGCAGGCCCTCGCGCATGGCGCGGTCACCCACCAGTAAATCATGCCGGAGAGAATACAAAAGGCTGGGCAAAACACCCGCAGCCCCGCATGTAGGCGCTGTAACAATAACCCCGCCCGCGGCATTTTCTTCTGAGGTGGCAAATGCGTACGCGTTAATATTGGCCAGAAAACGGTCGCTGCGCAGGGGCATACTGACGGCTTTTGTGCGTAAAGCCCGCGCTTTACGCTGTACCCGCAAAGAACCGGGCAACACCCCTTCCGCATCAAAGCCGCGGCTTACCCCCGCCAGCATGTTTTCTATAATGGTGTCCAGCTTTTCCTGGATAACAGGCCTGCTCATCCCCGTGATGGCGCTTTCATTTTCCAGAATAAGCTCATGCAGGGTAAGACCCGTAAGGCGTAAAATTTCCCGTATCTGCCGCATATTATGGTAAGGGTGCACAGGTTTGCCGCGTTCCGGCTGTGTATACCCTTTCCACTGCAAAAAACCGCCGCCTACGGAATAATACTCCTGCATAAAAAGCGCATCACCCTGTGCATCCACAAGGGAAATGTGCAGGGTGTTACTGAATGGAAAGTCATGGATAACAGGCCCGTATAGCACATCCGCCAGAGAAAGATGGATACGCCTGTGGCCAAAATGCACGGTGTATTCTGTTTCCGGCTGCGCCACAACAGAAGCCAGCAACCCGGCAGGACATTCCGCGGGCATATAGCCCAAAAGTCCGGCAATAACAGCCGCATGGGTACCATGCCCTGCCCCTGTTGCACTCAGTGAACCAAACAGCTCCACCTTAAAACGCCGGGCTTCGTCCGGCAAACCCGTATCACTGGCCTGGGCCAGGGTTTGGCAAAGGCGCAAAAAGTCTAACCCTGCCTTCATGGGCCCAATGGTATGGGAACTGGAAGGCCCGGGGCCGCACTCAAACATATCAAAAAGAGATGTTTCAATAGACAAGGGTACAAAAGGGGTTATGGGTTCGGGCATATTGCTGCCCCCATTGCTGAAGAGTCCATGCGCCAGAATGTGCATGCCTGTTTAGGCCTTTGTATAATACCCCCGCATATTCTTGTCCAGTAGAAAATAAGCTAAAAAATACTTTTATTATTTGTTAACATACTTTATTTGCAAAGAAAAATTTTTTATTCCCACAACCTGCTTTCTTCTTTTAAAAGAACTTGATATTTGACAACAAAACAGGTATGTTTCTCCCAGAAACTTTGCCACCGGCTTGTTATGATACTGTATTTTTCATGCAGGCGTATGCCTGCCGGACAATGCCCCAGAAAGCATGTGGCTTTTTCCTATCGCGGATCAAAGAGGAGAATTTTATGATCGCATTGGTGTATGTTCTTGCTTACGTGGCGTTTTTCGCCTGTATAGGGCTTATCCTCATGAAGGTGTTTGGCTATTTAAAAAAGCCCGTGCACTTACGGTGGGAACTTTACCCCGTTGCGCATGAAACGCACGGGAGAGCAGCCTACGGCGGCAGTTATTTTGAAGAGTCCGGCTGGTGGAAAACTCCCCAGAAGGGTTCGCTTGTGGGCGCTGTGGGCGGCTTTTTGCAGGAAGCGGTTTTTTTACACGCAACATTTAAGCATAACAAAAGCCTTTGGTTACGCACCTACCCTTTCCATATTGGCATGTATCTTATATGCGGCGCCCTTGCCCTTAGCATTCTTGGGGCTCTTTTGTCCCTTGCCGGCCTCAGACCCGGCATGATTTCCAGCCTTATTGGCAACCTGACCATGCTGTGCAATATTCTTGGTTTTGCCGCTGTGCTTGTTGGCTCCCTTGGGCTTATCCAGCGCCGTATGGCAGATAAAGGCCTGCGTAAATATTCCACGCATGAGCATTTTTTTAATCTGGGGCTTTTTGCGGTATACTCCACCATCGGCCTTTTCCTCAGCCTTACCACCCCCATGTATGCCGGCCTGAGCCACCCGTTTTTTATGAACCTGCTCAGCTTTAACTTCAGCGTGCTGCCGCCTTACTGGCTGTACACCCTGTATCTTCTTATGTCTTTCTTTATCATGGTGTATGTGCCCGCCAGCTTTATGGCCCACGCATTCATGAAGTACTTCACCTGGCACGATATCCGCTGGGGCGATCAGCCTTCTCAGGATAACCCCAAAATGCAGGCAGGAATGGGCGCCAACCTTGGTTTCCCAGTCAGCTGGAAGGCCCCCCACATAAAGGGCGACGGCAAAAAAACCTGGGCCGGGGGGGTGGGGGTGGCTCCTTCAGCCCAGGTTTGTTTGCCGTCGCCCGGTATGTGGGGGGCCTTCCAGCTGACTGGGAAACCAAGGTTGGCGCCCCTGCCGGCCTG
>CAZJOG010000156.1:0-6017 GCA_964547565.1 uncultured Desulfovibrionaceae bacterium | reverse complement strand
CACGGGCACGCGGTTGTCGCCGTCGGTGATGGAGCCGGCAATTTTCATGGTTTGGTACATCAAATCTTCAAATTCCGCGCGGCTTTTTTTAAAGCCCGTGGTGTTGACGTTAGCCAGGTTGTTGGAAATAACGTCTATATTAAGTTGTTGGGCGGTCATGCCTGTTGCGGCAGACCAGAGGGAGCGCATCATACAAGTATCCTCTCGATATGAGGGTTAGGTTTTTGACAGCCAAAAACATTTTTGCATAAACTGTTCCAATCTGTTCCAGCTGTGCAATACCAGAAAAAAGTTTTTTGGGGAAAGAGGTGGGGGCTTGGGGGAGGGGAAAACCCCTTTTGTTCACAAAAGGGGTTTTCCCCTCCCCCAACACGTGCCTCTTACGACCTGTTACGGCCGACGCGGGAGATGGATTCCCGATCCAGCGCATCGGACGTTTGCATAACTTTGGAGTTTGCTTCGTAGGTACGGTTAATTTCTATCATTTTGACCATTTCCGTCACAATATCAATATTAGAAGATTCCGTGTATCCTTGGTTAACGAGGGTACCATCGGCGCGGGGGTCAAACTCTGCCACCTGCGAGCCTTCGCGCACGCGGAAAAGGTTATGGCCGAATTTTTCCAGCTGGGTGAGGTCATCCACGCTGACAATATCCAGCTGGGCAATTTCCGCGCCATCGGCAAAAATGCGTCCTTCGTAGTCAATATGGACACTGCGGGTGCCGGCGGGTATTTGTATGGGGTTTCCGCCCTGATCAAGGGGCATGTAGGCATTGGGGGTCATAAGGGTACCGTCGGCCCCCTGACAAAAGCTGCCATTACGGCTGTAGAAGTTGCCCCCCGGGGTTTGGATACGGAAAAACCCTTCTCCGGCAATGGAAATATCCAGGGGGTTCCCTGTGTATTGCATGGCGCCCTGGGAAAAGTCTGTTTCTTCAACAGCCAGACGTGTTCTGGCGCGAAGCTCCGCGGCGGGCCAAAGGGGTTTGGAACGCACGTTGGCCAATGGCTCGCGTATAAAGTCTGAGGCAAAGAATATCATGGTATCCTTAAAAGCCGCGCTATCAGACTTGTAGCCGGATGTGTTGGCATTGGCCAGGTTGTTGCTGACTATCGCCATCCGGTGTTCTGTGGAAAGGGCCGCAAACAGGCCGGAAAACATGGCGTTTTGCATAAAAACTCCTTTATGGACAGGCACTTGCCATGAATAAAGCAAGCGCTGGGTGTCAAAATTTTGGTTCTCTGCACTGGTGTAGCAAAATTTGTGCCAAAGAAAGAAAAAGAAGAAAATGGGGGAGGGAAAAGGAAAAATGGGGAAAGAAAATTTTTTCTTGACGTTTGAACTATTCCCGGATACAAAGTTTTCACGAACTTTATTTTTTGAGGAAATGTTACCACTATGTTAAAAGCCTGCCGTTTCTTTTTTAGCAGCTTTTTCTTTAGCCAACGCATACAAGCGCGGGGTGGTCTACATTTGTCATAAGCAATAAAGTATCATGATAAAAAGGACAAAGCCACTTCCGTGCGGGAGTGGCTTTTTTGCGCTTAAGCGCCAACAAAAAACACTTGAGGGTAAAAAAATGCTGGGCGATGTGATTATCTGGACACTGTACGTGCTGGCCTTTGTGTATCTGGCACGCAAAGGAAAAGGTTACGATGTTACGTCTACAGGGGCAGTGGGCTTTGTGGTGCAGGCGTTTGCCTATGTGGCTACCTATGTTTCTGCGGTGGCACTTATTGGTTTTGCCGGTCTTGCGTACCTGTATGGCTTGCAAATAAGCCTTGTTGCTGTGGGCGTTACCTTGCTTGGCACCTACCTTGTGTATGTATTTTTTGCATGGGACACACGCGAGTTGCAGGTAAAGCTTAAGGCCCGGACGCCTGCGCAGCTTCTTAGCCTGTGGCATAACAATAAAAAATTGCGTATACTGCTGGGTATTATTTTTGCTCTGTTTCTTTCTGTCTATGCATCCGCGGTTATTAAGGGGGCGGCGGTTATGCTGGGCAGTCTTATCCCGCTGCCTATGGACGCGCTTATCTGGATTCTGGCAGGTTTTGTGGGGGTTCTTGTATGGTGGGGTGGCCTGCGCGGGGTTATTTATACAGAAGCCATGCAGGGCGGCGTGATGCTGGTGGGCATTCTGGTGCTTATTTACTGTGTGCTTTCTGCTGTGGGCGGCCCTGTTGAGGGTGTGATAGCACTTTCCAAGCTGGAACCAACAGAGCTTGCGAATAACGGCTTTTTGTGGCTTTCTTCCGGCTCGCAGGGTATGTTTGTGCTTTCTCTTGTGCTTGTTATGTCTGTGGCAACATGGGCGCAGCCGCAAATGATACAGCGTCACTTTGCGTTGCATAATAAAAAAGATGTGCACCGCACCGCTCTTATAGCCAGTGTTATTATTTTCACACTTGTGGGTGGCATGTTCTTTATCGCGTCACTTTCTCGTCTGATTTTGCCCCCTATTACTAACCCGGATATTGTGGTTTCTACACTGACAAGCACATTACTGCCGCATATTGGGCAACAGCTTTTTGCTCTGGCTATTATTTCCGCTTCGCTTTCCACAACAACAGCGCTTTACCATATTGCCGCTTCTTCTTTTACAGAAGATTTAACAGGTAAACCGGCTTCGCGCCGTGCCTGGTTCATAGGGATACTTTTCTGCGTGTGCGTAAGCGCGGGTGCAGCCGGGCTGAAAGGCCAGATTATCGCTCTGCTCTGCACAACGGCGTGGAGTGTGATAGGCGCAACCGCTATGGTGCCGTATATCACCATGGTAAAAATGCGTATATCAAACAGTAATGCTGCATGGGTCAGCGCTGTAGCCGGATTCTTGGGTTGTGTGCTGTGGTATTTGTGCGTGTACCCTTCCACCAATATGCTGCCTGTGCGCCTTATAGGTGGCCTGCTTGCGGAAACACCACCCTTCCTTGTGGGGACACTCTGCTCTATCCCGGCGTTTGCGCTGGTGTATCTGTTGGGCAAAAGCAAAGATGAGGCAAGAAGCGGCGAACTGGCAAAAGAACTTGAAAGTTAGTATACTTCGCGTTTATTAGAGCATTGAGTAGAGCATTTCCGTTGATTAATGGGAATGCTCTACTTTTTAGCCCAGATTCCAGTTTATTATTCCTGAAAAACTGAATGGCCGTATGCGTCGTAAATAACAACAGCCGGGAAGTTTTCCAATACAAGTTCCCGGATCGCTTCCGGGCCAAGCTCCGAGAACGCGATAATTTTATTTTTGACAATGTGGCGGGAAAGTAAGGCGGCGGCGCCACCGGTTGCGCCAAGGTATACGGCCTCGCATTCCTGCAAAACTTTGCGGACTTCCGGGCTACGTTTGCCTTTGCCTAGCGTGGCGGCAAGGCCAAGGCGGTAAAGCCGCGGGGTATACGGGTCCATACGGCTGGAGGTAGTAGGGCCGGCAGAGCCAATAACCATACCTTCCGGGGCAGGGCTTGGGCCTACATAATAGAGAAGCGCGCCTTCCAGACAAAAAGGCAGGGCTTCCCCTTTTTCTAAAAGAGCCATCAGACGTTTGTGGGCTGTATCGCGGGCGGCATACACCACACCAGAAAGGGAAACAACATCCCCGGCGTGGAGTTGCAGAAGCTGTTTTTTATCCGCTATGGGAAATTCTAAATGCTGAACAGGCATTATTTTTTTTCTCCTTCCCTCACAAAGCCTTTTCCCTCTTCCCAGATAATAGTACCACGGCGGGCGGAGTTGCACTGGATATTAACCGCGCATGGCAGAGAGGCTATGTGGCAATACTGCATTTCCACATGGACGGCAAGGGCTGTATGTAAACCGCCAAAACCACCTGCACCAATGGGAAGTTCACGGATCAGAGGGGTAAGCTCTGTTTCCAGAGCTGCCAAATCAGCGGCAAAAGGGCCTGCGGGCGGCGCGCCTATGGGCCGCAGCAGGGCTTTTTTGGCAAGCGTGGGGACAGTATCAAAGGTGCCGCCTACGCCAATGCCAAGAATAAGGGGCGGGCAAGGGTTAGGGCCGGCTTTAGACACAGTTTCCACCACAAAGTTGATAATCCCCTGCCGTCCGGCGGAAGGAGGAAACATAGCCAGGGCAGACATATTTTCCGCGCCGCCGCCTTTGGGGAAAAAGGTAATGGAAAGATCAGCGCCTGGCACAATATCAAGGTGGAGAAAAACAGGGGTATTATCGCCCGTATTAACGCGGCTGAACGGGTGGCAGACAGAGGCACGCAAAAACCCCTGCGTGTACGCTGTGGAGGTGGCAAGAGTAAGAGCCTGATGGAGGGTGGAAGCGCGCGGGCCTTTTTTAAGGCAAAGGTCTTGCCCAAGAGAAACAAAAAAAATGGCAACGCCTGTATCCTGGCAGAGAGGAAGATTATGCGCGGGGGCGTAAGCGGCGTTTTCCAGAAGGTCTGTCAGCACCTGGGTCGCGGCGGGGGTAGTTTCCGCAACATGGGCTTTTTGCAGGGCAGTGTGTACATCCTCCGGAAGGGTACGGGATACAGACAGGATAAGGTGAATAACCGGCTCAATGCAATCATCAAGACAAAGGCTGGGCATAGGGACAATCCTCCTGAAACAATTCACAAAATACCTGCTCTCCACGCAACAAATTGCCCCAAGATGTCCATCCTGGGCAATTTTTCACTCGTGTTTACTTGCAAAAGTAAACACCACAGGTTGTTGACAAAGTCAGCAACCTGCCGGCAGAGGGAATAGGCGCGGCTTTGCCGTGCCGTTAAATGACCGAATGCCGTGCCTTTCCGCCCAGCAAGCAAAGCGCGATGGTGGGCGGCGCAAACCCCAGAGGGGTTTGTCATTCGTCTGTAGTGTTTACTTGCAAAAGTAAACACTACACAGATGTGGCGGTTTGCAGCAGTTCCTGCTGTAATAAGGCGCGCAGTTTCCGGGAAACCGGGCCAGGCTTGCCATTGCCAATGGGTTTGCCTTCATAGGCCACAAGGGAAACACAGTCGGGGCTTGTACCAAAAAGCAGAATTTCCTGTGCTTTTTCCAGCATTTTTTCGTCAATATCCATTTGCACCACAGGCATAAAACCCTCTGCCACCTGCATGGCAAGCTGGGCCGTTGTGCCGGGCAATGCGTACACAAAATGCGGCAGGCACAAGCGGTTTTGCGTGTCCACAACCGCGATATTGGCTATAGCGGCTTCTGCCAGAAAACCTTCCGGGTCAAATGTAAGGGTAACATCCACATGTTTTTGTACTGCCTCCATTGCCATAAAAGCATTGGGCAAATAATTGGTGGACTTTATACGCGCAAGGTAGGACTGCTTGGCAGGCACCGCGCTGCGGGCAGCCGTAAGCCCTTTTTCCCAGTAAGATTCCGGGAGTTTTTTGGCTTTGCTTGCAATAATATACAGGCTGGCCTCCGGGCATTCTCTGGGGTCCACCCCAAAACCACCCAGCCCGCGGCCCATAAGAAGTTTCAGGCTTGCATCCTCCAGCTTTTCCCCACTGGCTGGATAAAGAGCCGCGTGGGTCACCGCAATCAGCAAACGGCGTATTTCTTCCCACGGGCAGGGCGGCGTAAGAGAAAGAGCCGCCGCAGAATCCTGCAGGCGTTTAATATGGGGATCAAGCTGGTATATTTTACCGTGCTGCACCTTCATGGCCTCAAAAACCCCATCGCCCCGGTGTACCAAATGGTCATCCAGAGGGATAAGCATAAGCTTGCCGTCACGGCAATACCCGCCCATACGGTGTTCATAATAAGCCAGCACATTTTCCGCATCTTTGTGGGGTAATGTTGCCGCTTTTTCCAGCCATTCCGAAGCGTTTAATTCCTGTAGCATATCTGTGCCCTTTTTTTTATCCATTTTTTCTTGACGCGGGGCCGTTTTCCTTCCATCTTCTATGGAGAAGGAAAATCTTATGCCGGTCAACCCCAAAACATGGTATATATACCTGCTGCGCTGCGCGGATAACAGCCTTTACTGCGGCATTACCGTTGATGTACAGGCACGCCTTGCCGCCCATAACGGCCTTGGCAGTGGCCC
>CAZJOG010000155.1:0-6042 GCA_964547565.1 uncultured Desulfovibrionaceae bacterium | reverse complement strand
CCAGGCGGTTCATACCCAGCCCAGTTATATGGTGCTTTCTGCACACCCGGACACACTGGATGCAGACCTGGCTGACTGGCCCGACGAATAAGGCCAGACGAATAAGGCCAAAAGAACAGGGCGTTTTTTTCAGACCAATACCACAGAAAAACAGCATAAGGAAATCCCCATGTCTTTTTATATCACCACTCCCATTTATTATGTTAATGCCCGGCCGCATCTGGGCCATGCGTACACCACTATTGTGGCTGACTCCATGGCGCGTTTTTTTCGCTTAAAAGGGGAAGACGTGTATTTTCTTACAGGCACGGACGAGCATGGGGATAAAATTGTTAAGGCAGCCGCGGCGGAGGGTAAAGACCCCAAGGCTTTTGTGGATGCCATAAGCGAGGAATTTAAAGCCCTGTGGCCCAAGCTTAACATCACCAATAATGACTTTATCCGTACAACGGATGCGCGGCACAAACACGCTGTGCAAACGCTTTTGCAGCGTATTTATGAGAAGGGCGATATTTATTTTGGGGAATACGGCGGCCATTATTGTTTTGGGTGCGAACGGTTTTACACGGAAAAAGAGCTGGAAAACGGCCTTTGCCCGCAGCACCAGACCAAACCGGAGTTTATAAGCGAAAAAAACTACTTTTTCAAAATGTCCAAATACCAGGGCTGGCTGAAAGAGCATATTGAAAAAAACCCGGACTTTATCCGGCCGGAGCGGTATAAAAATGAAGTTCTGGCTTTGCTGGACGGGGGGGAACTGGAAGATTTGTGTATTTCCCGCCCCAAAAGCCGTCTTACATGGGGTATAGAACTGCCGTTTGATACGGATTATGTGTGTTATGTGTGGTTTGACGCGCTCACCAATTACCTTACAGCTCTTGGCTGGCCGGATCAGGAAAACAACCCGGAAAGCCTGTACCAAAAATACTGGCCCTCTGCGCAGCACCTTGTGGCTAAGGATATTCTTAAACCCCACGGTGTTTTTTGGCCCACTATGCTTAAAGCCGCTGACCTGCCCGTGTACCAGCATTTAAATGTGCATGGATACTGGCTTGTGCGCGACGCCAAAATGTCCAAATCCCTGGGGAATGTGATTGACCCTTTGAAAACAGCAGAAACTGTGGGTTTGGATGCCTTCCGCTATTTCCTGCTCAGGGAAATGCACTTTGGCTCTGACGCTTCTGTGTATGAAGAAGCGTTGTACCAGCGTATTAACGCAGATTTAGCCAATGATTTAGGCAACTTGTTCAGCCGTGTACTTTCCATGGATGCCAAATATTTTGAAGCGGTTATCCCGCCATTGGGGAATCCTGCGGAAGAAGACGAAAACCTTTCTGTGCTGACTTTGGAAGCTGCGGCAAACTTTGTACAGCTCTTTGAAAACGCGCGTTTTTCGCAGGCTTTGGATGCTCTGTGGGAACCTGTGCGTGCCATGAACAAGTATGTGGATGTTATGGCCCCGTGGACTTTGTATAAGGAAGGCCAGACCGAACGCCTTGGCACAGTGATACGCACCCTGCTGGAATGTATGTATACAGTTGCCTGGTTTGTGTGGCCCGTTATGCCAACAGCCAGTGCTGCCATGCAGGCCCAGCTTGGCAGGCCATTGGATGAAGGCCGTTTTAACCGCGCCAATTTGCAGGATATGCTGGACTGCCGTATCCATTTGCGTACAGGCACAAGCATAGAAAGTTCTTCTAATCTTTTCCCGCGACTGGAACTGCCTGCCAGCCAAGATACAAAGCCAGCCAAAGCTCCCAAAAATACGCCAAAGGAATGCGCGCCCGCCAAAGCCGCTTCCGCCGGTTCTGCGGGCACACCTTTGCAGACGGCAGAGGCAAAAACACCGGAAACAACCCAAGCAGCCCCGGCCAAAGCGCTTATTGAATACCCGGATTTTGAAAAACTGGATATCCGGGTGGGTAAGGTGCTGGTGGCGGAAAAACACCCCAATGCCGATAGTTTGTTACGCCTTGAAGTGGATTTGGGGGAAGAAAAACCCCGCCAGATTATCTCTGGTTTAGCAAAATTTTTTGCGCCGGAAAATCTTGTGGGGCAGAATGTGCTGGTGGTGGCCAATTTGGCGCCGCGTAAGCTGCGTGGTTTGGAATCGCAGGGCATGGTGCTAACCGCAGAAGCAGGGGATATGCTTGCCCTTTGTACAGCCAGTGCGCAGGCGGGCGCCCAGGTACGATAAAACACCGCCTTGGATAAAAAATACTCTGCCATGAGAAAAAATAACGGGCATATACCCATAAGTATATGCCCGTTATTTTGTTTATTCTTACAGCTCTCTTTTTGCGTTACGGACATTACGTTTATGTATTTTATTTTTGTACATGGCTGTGTCCGCATGGAGCAAAAGGGTATCCGCTGTTTGACCATCCTTGGGGAAAGCCACAAGACCGGCGCTGAATTTTACTGGTATATCCATATCATCAATAGGTTGTATATCCAGCAGGTCGTTTTTTAGTTTGCTGAAAAAGGTGTTCACCTTCGTCATGTCTGTGGTATCGTGGAATAAAATAACAAACTCGTCCCCGCCAATACGGGCTATGGTGTATTTTTTGGTATAAAAAAACTTACGCAGATTAAGCTGGGCGTAGCGGGCAAAATTGGTCAGCACTCTATCGCCCACAGCATGGCCGCGCATATCATTGATGGATTTAAATCCATCCAGATCCATATACGCCAGAATAAAGGGCTCACTGTCGCGTATAAGGCTTTCCAGTTTGATAAACAAACCGCGTCTGTTGTATATGCCTGTAAGCTCATCATGCTCGCTTAGTTCAATAAGTTTGTGTTTTATGCTACTCAGGTCATTGTTGTGTTTGACAAGAAACGCAAGTAAAAAGCTTACAATAAGGCTTACGCCAATAATAAGCCATACTTCTCTGTACTCATACCATTGGCGTACAGGGTAGATACGAAAATTCCATTCCGCGTTAAAAAAAGAAAACGGCACTTCCACATGGGGGGTGTTGTTGTCATACTCATAGTTACTGTGGGAGATAATCTGTTTTTCCCCAGTGTCAGGGTTTAAACGCCAGATTTCGTATGCGTAGTGCTGGTCTTTAAGCATTTCAAGCTCTGCCTCCAGCAAGGCATCGGGGTAACGTAAAGTCACAGACACAAGACCCCAGAAGTTTTTTGCCGTTTCTTTGTCCAGGTACACGGGTATACGGCCCACAAGGGCCTGGCCGCCCTGGCGCAGCTCAAAAGGGCCACCCAGCACAATTTCTTTTTTTTGTGCTGCCAGCACGGCTTCGCGGTTACCTGGGCCAGGGGCAAAAAAGTCCAGCCCAATAACCCCTTCGTTCCCTTCTTTAGGGTACACATAGGCTACCACACCATTAGGCGCCAGCAGAACATTGCGTATAACAGGTGTATCAATAATCGTATTGGCTATTTTTTCAAAGTTTTTTACCTCCCCGTTACTTTCAATAACAAGGGCGGCAAGTGTCTGGCATTTATACAGAAGCTTGGATACAACCTGCTGGATTTTGTTGGTGGAAATGTACACCAGCCGTTCCATACTTGTGAGTTCCAGACTTTTTTTGTCTTGGATGTACCCAAAAAGGAAAAGAAAAAAACAGGAAATAGTAAGAATAAAAACCAAAAAAGGACTGATGGGGCGGAACCCCTTTTTCATTTCCATAAGAACCCCAGGGCAGAGCGCGTCAGAAAAATGTGAAGGCCATGCCGGAGGGATAACCCACAATGATGGGGTTTACCCTCCGGCATGGAACGCGGGGAAGTAATGCTAATTATACTTAGAATGTGTTGCCTGTCAAGCCATATGTCGTTAAAATAAACACTTAGGCGCCTATATTCCCACATGGTGCGTGGCCTGTGGAAAATTTCTGCTTATTGCCATACTGTATAAAACTCGCTTTTTGTGTCTTTTTGGGCAGGTAGAAGGGTAAGAATGCTTTCCCGTATAGGGGCCAGGGTGGGGTTTTCTTCCAGTAAAGTATCTGTAAGTGGAAGAATTTCAATATGTTGGCGGGTGCCTGCGCCGTGTGCAACCTTAGTGTTGCGTACCCATGTGGGCATAATGGAAACCCGGCTGATAACAGGGGGCAAAACAGGGAGCGGGCGTGTAATATCCACTGCCAGAACAGCAGAACGCTCTCTTGGCGTAGTGCGCTGGTAGGAAACAAAATTACCCAGCGACCAGGCCACAAACATTTTTTTGCCTGTCCAGAGGGGCAAGTGCGGGAAAACATTTTCCATACGGAACGGGGTGTTCTCCGGCTGTGTGGAAACAGGCATCAGATACTCCGCAGGAACAGGGAGAGCCGGTGTTGTTTCCGGCGCGGGCAACCATTCCATAGGCTGGAGTATATGGGGGTGTGTGCCTACCAGAAGGTCTACACCCAAAATCTGGCAAAAAGCCGCCACATCCTTTTGGTATTGGGAAGGCTGCTGCTGATATTCCACCCCAAAATGGAAAAGCGCCATAATAAAATCCACATTATTTTTACGCAGAAAAAGAATATCCTGCATAATACGCGGTTTATCTATCACATTCAGTGTTACGTCTGTTTGCCCAAAAAGGCTGACTGGCACATTGCTGCCATATGTATAATTGATTAACCCAAGTCGGATCCCTTTGGCTTCCAGAATAAGCGGGGTGTTTTCTGCGGCTGGGGAAAAAAGGCCGGTCACCGCAAAACCTTTATCCTGTAAAACATCGCGGGTGCGTATGGCAGCCTGCGCGCCTTTATCAAAAATATGGTTATTGGCCAGTAACAGGGTGGTGAAGCCTGCGTTTGTCAGGGCGTCTGCCAGTGCATCCGGCGCGTGGAAATTGGGGTAGCCTGTGTAAGGTTTTTCCGGGCCAGCCAGCACGGTTTCAAAATTGCCAATCACAATATCACCCTTTAGATACGGGGAAATAGTCGCAAACTGATGGGAAAAATCAAAATCTTCATCGCCGGCTTTGGCAAAGTCTGCCCCAAAAAACGCGCCTTTCAGTTGTTCCGCATGGGCCATAATATCCCCTGTAAACACAAGGCGCAACTGGCGTGCTTGGGCAGGTGTGGCAAAAAACACCAGTACCATACAGGGCAATACGAGGCGCAGCAGGGTGAGTGGGGTAAGGGTCACGGGCGTTCCTTTTCGTGGCTGGCAGGTGGCATGTCTATAAGGCGCAGGTACAGCTCGCGTCCCAGCCAGGCGTCTGTTGCGGCATAATGTATTTGGGCAAGAGAAAGATTTTTTTTGTCCCAGCGGGAGCAGCGGGCGCTTTTGCTGATACGCAAACCCAGCAGGGTAGCGGCCAGAGAACGCAGGCCCTGCGCTTTTATCCCACGGTTTTTGGCAAGGCCGGCCAGATCTGTGGTGTTTTGGGCAACAAAAGGGTAATGCCGGGCAAGAGCGTGCATATCGTCCCGTATGGCGACCCCTGCTTTGACAATAGAGGGGTTTTCCAGCAAAGAGGCCAGTTCTGCCCCAAAAGGACAGACAGGAAGTTGAAAAAGATACACCATATCTTCTGCCGCAAGCTGAAGCAGGGCGGGGGCAAGGTTGCCGTTTTCCTCTTTTTCCGCGCGGCTGAATATAGGGCGCGTTTCTGTGTCAAAACCAAGAATACGCTCGTTTTGCAGGGCAGGCAAGACTTTTGCCAGTTCCTCCGGGGAAGTAACCAGCTGTATATCACCCCGGTATGAGCCAAGAGGCAGGGCGTTTATTTCTTCCTTTGTCAGCATTTATTTCCCTATACAAAATGTATCAAACACCGCATTTACCGTATCTTCCAGTGTGCCAAGGCCAAGGACGTCCCCCAGAGAGGACAGGGCATTGTCTAAAAGCACAGAGAGTATATCAAGCGGGATGTGTTTTATATCCGCATAAAGTGTGGTCAGCTCCGTCTGGGCATGGCGAATGGCCGCTTCTTCCCGTTCACTCAGGCTTATTTCTTCTGTCAGGTTTTCCAAAGTTGCAAAATGCGCGGCAAGGGCGGCGCATAAAGCTTCTATACCTTCCCCTGTTTTTGCGCAAAGAGCAAGGCGTGTGGGTATGGCGGCAAGGTCTTGG
>CAZJOG010000154.1:0-6111 GCA_964547565.1 uncultured Desulfovibrionaceae bacterium | reverse complement strand
GATAAGTTTTGCTGTTATCCACCTTGCCCCGGGTTCACCCACGGATATGCAAACCAGCCTGAATCCCCTTGCGGGTGATACTGTACGGCAGCGTCTGGATGCTCTGTATGGCCTGGATGACCCCTTACCCGTGCAATACTGGAACTGGCTTAAACGTATAGCCACACTGGATTTTGGTAATTCTTTATCCAGTGATTCCCGCCCTGTTATGGACAAAATAACAGAGCGCCTGCCCCTTACACTGGGTATGAATATTGCCTCCCTTTTTCTCACCCTGCTTTTTGCTGTACCCATTGGTATTGTATGCGCCACACGGGCAGGTTCTTTTGTGGATAATGCCCTGACTGTGCTGGTGTTTATTGGCTTTGCCATGCCCAGTTTCTGGCTGGCTCTTCTTTTGATGTTATACTTTGGCATAGATTTAGGCTGGCTGCCTCTTTCCGGCCTCACCAGTCTGGATTACAACAGCCTCAGTGTTTGGGGAAAAGTGCAGGATGTAGCCTCGCACCTTTTTCTGCCCATTCTGGTGGGCACTGTGGGCAGTATTGCCGGCACGTCGCGTTTTTTGCGCTCTTCCATGCTGGAAGTTTTGCGGCAGGATTATATACTCACCGCCCGCGCCAAAGGTCTTTCTTCCCGCCGGGTTATATACAAGCACGCCCTGCGTAATGCGCTTTTGCCTGTTATCACCATTTTAGGGCTTAGTGTCCCCGGGCTTATTGGCGGCAGTGTTATTATTGAGAGTATTTTTGCTCTGCCGGGGCTTGGGCAGCTTTTTTATCAGGCTGTGCTTTCCCGCGATTACCCGCTTATTATGGGCAATCTTGTGCTGGGCGCTGTGCTTACTCTTGTGGGGAATCTGCTGGCGGATATTGGCTATGGCCTTGCAGACCCGCGTATCCGCACATCCGCAGAAACATCTGCAGAAACATCTGCAGATACTTTGGGCAGTGGGCTTTCCGGCAATGGGCAGGATACATCCGGCCCCTTTTTCCCCGCATCGGATAACACACGCGAAAAGGAAGGAGGCCTTGTATGAATTTTTCCTTCCAGGCTTTCCGTTTTCGCCTGAAACATTCCCCCCTCCTGTTATATACAGGGCTTGCCATTGTGCTTGTTATGGCTGCACTTGCCCTGTTTGCCCCGTTTTTATGCCCTTTTGACCCGGCAGCCCTTGATCTTTCCGCGCCTTTGGCTCCCCCTTCCGAATTGCATCCTTTTGGCACGGATGCCTTGGGGCGCGATGTTTTAAGCCGCATGTTATACGGTGGCCGTGTTTCCCTTTGGGTGGGCTTTGTGGCCGTGGGTATTTCCCTTGTGATTGGCCTTGTCCTTGGCCTTGCCGCGGGCTATTTTGGCGGCTGGGTGGATGAAATAATTATGCGGGGTGTGGACATTATGCTCTGTTTCCCGTCGTTTTTCCTTATTTTGGCTGTTATTGCCTTTCTTGAACCCAGTTTGTTTAACATTATGGTTGTGATTGGCCTTACCTCCTGGATGAGTGTGGCGCGCCTTGTCCGTGCGGAAACCCTTTCCCTGAAATCGCGGGAGTATGTTGCCGCTTCTCTGCTTGCGGGGGCAAGTTCTGCGCGTATTATTATCCGCCATATTTTGCCCAATGCTCTTTCCCCTGTGCTTGTTTCCGCCACATTAGGTGTGGCAGGGGCCATTTTAGTGGAATCTTCCCTCAGTTTTTTGGGCCTTGGGGTGCAGCCGCCTTCCCCCAGTTGGGGCAATATGCTTATGGAAGGCAAGGATACCCTGGAAATAGCGCCCTGGCTTTCTTTATACCCGGGTATTGCTATTCTTGTTACTGTGCTTGGCTATAATCTTTTGGGGGAAGGCCTGCGCGATTACTTTGACCCCCGTCTGAAAAAAAGGTAAAAGAAAGACTGACCTTTGCCTTTCTCCATGATTTTTCCATAAAAATTTGCCATATCGAGTGATAGTATGCTGGAATATTTACGTATACGAGACCTTGCCCTGATAGAAGACATGGAGTTGGAATTTGCCCCCTCCATGAATGTGCTCACCGGCGAAACAGGTGCAGGCAAAAGTTTTATCCTGAAAGCTATTAATTTTCTTTTGGGCGATAAACTTGGTGTGGAAATGGTACGCCCCGGCCGCGAAAAAGCCCAGGTGGAAGCCCTGTTTGCCCAAAAAGAAGGCGACCTTATCCTCAGGCGTGAACTTACCGCAGAAACAGGCCGCAGCCGCTTTTTCCTGAATAATGAATTACAAACACAGGAAACTATGCGTTCTCTCAGGCCTTCCCTGCTTCTCCATGCAGGCCAGCATGGCCAGCAAAAACTTCTTCAGCCTTCTTTTCAGTCGGAACTTGTGGATAAAACCATGGATTCCCCTGAACTTCTTGAAGAAAAAGAAACTGCCTTTAAGTCGCTTAAATCTCTTGTTGATCAAAAAACGGCTATTACAGAAAAACAGGCCAATCTTCTGGAAAGGCGCGAGCTTTTAGAAATACAGCAAAAAGAGATAGATAAAGTGGCCCCGCAGGAAGGGGAAGAAGAAAAGCTGGAAGAAGCCCGTCAGGCCATGCGTGGTCATACCCGTATACAAGAGCTGTACGCTTCCGCCTTTACCCTTTTAGCAGATGAGCATGGCCTTACAGCCCAGCTTTCCCAGCTTTCCCGTATTATCAGCCAGCTTGCAGATTTGGAATCTGACGGCGAAGAAAACCCCTGGAGCGCAGAAACGGAGGATGTGGAGTCTTTCCACGAAACTTTGCGGGACCTTGTAAGCCGTTTCCGTAAAGCTCCTTCCTTTTCTTCCAAAGACTATGGGGACATAGACGCTATTGAATCCCGCCTGTACGCTCTGGCGCAGCTTAAACGCAAACTCAAGCGAACCTTGCCGGAAATTTTGGCTTTAAAGTCAAATATTGACGAAAATCTTTCCTTTTTGGATATGTGTGCTTTGGAAATAACCCAGCTTTCCCGCCAGGAGGAAGCCGCAGCCAGCCGTCTGTACGATGCCCTGCAAGCCTTAAACAACAAACGTGAAACAGCCGCGGATATTTTTTGCCAAACCCTTATGGCAGAACTTGCTGGCCTTGGTTTTGCCCCGGAAGTACGGGTTATACCGGAATGGACAGAGCATGAACTTTACCCTGCCTGCGGTGCCACCCCTGCCTGTATAGAAAAACGCGCCCGCCTGCTCTGGGCGCCTAACCCGGGCCAGACCCCCCAACCGCTTGATAAAATTGCCTCTGGGGGTGAACTTTCCCGCTTTTTACTCGCCGTTATTGGTGTGCAGGCAGAGCATACAAGCGATGAAGCTATTCTTATTTTTGACGAAGTAGACGCCGGCGTGGGCGGCATAACCCTTAACCGTGTGGCGGAGAGACTGGAAAAACTGGCCCAAACCCGTCAGATGCTTCTTATTACCCATTGGCCTCAGCTTGCCGGCCGCGCCAAAAGCCACTTTTTTGTACGCAAAACAATACAGGATGGTGAAACTTTTACCCTTTGCACAAAACTTTCCCCGGAAGAACGCGAAAAAGAACTTTCCCGCATGGCCGGTGTTGAGGAGTAGTTGGTCTATGTTTTTTTTTGAGCGCTTTTTTCGTGTCCATGCCTTGGGTTCAAATGTCAAAACAGAAATTTTGGCAGGCATTACCACCTTTTTGTCTATGGCGTATATTGTGGTGGTTAACCCCATTATGCTGGCGGAGGTGGGTATCCCGCTGGAAGCCGCCTTTGGCGCCACAGTTTTGGCTTCTTTATTGCCCACACTTATTATGGCATTTTTTGCCAATGCCCCATTAGCCCTTGCACCTGGCATGGGGGTGAACGCTTTTTTTGCGTACACATTGGTTTTGGGTATGGGCCTTAGCTGGCAAAGTGCCCTGGGTGCTGTGTTTGTTTCTGGTTTGCTTTTTTTGCTTGTGGCCCTTACCCCGCTCCCACGGTATGTTATGGAAGCTATTCCCCAAAGCCTGCGTGTGGCTGTTGGGGTGGGTATTGGGCTTTTTATTGCCCTGCTTGGCTTCCAGAATGCCGGTCTTGTTAAAGCGGACGAGGCTACCATGCTTGCGCTGGGGAATATGGCAGACCCTACAGTTTTGCTGGCCCTTGGGGGGCTTTTGCTTATTGGCGTGCTGGCGGCACGCGGTATGCAGGCCGCTATTTTGATAAGTATTCTGCTTGTTACCGCACTGGCCATGTTTTTTGGTTTAAGCCCCGCGCCCCAAAGTGTGCAGGAAGTTGTGCAGTGGGGGTTACCAGATATACGGCCCACCCTGTTTGCCATGGATTTTGCCGCTGTACTGGAAGTAAGCTTTTTATCGGTGCTTTTTACCATGACTATGGTGGATATGTTTAACGCCATGGGCACTATTGTGGGCCTTGCACCTAAAGCAAACATGTTGGTGGAAAAAGAGGGAAAAACCCATGTGCGTGGTCTGCGGGCCGCCTTTGTGGCAGATTCCAGCGGCACACTGATGGCCGGTCTTTTGGGAACATCCCCCGTGACCAGTTATCTGGAAAGTGTCACAGGCATAACAGAAGGCGGGCGTACAGGGCTTACCGCACTGACTGTGGCGGTTCTTTTTATTATTTGCCTGCCATTTGCGCCTTTGGTGGGCCTTATCCCAGCCTTTGCCACAGCACCCGCCCTTATTTTTGTGGGCGCTTTAATGATGCAGGAAATACGGGATATACATTTTGACGATATAACAGAAGCTATCCCTGCATTTATTACACTTTTTGCTATGCCCGTTACATATAGTATTGTAACAGGCTTTGGACTGGGCTTTATCAGCTATGTTGTGCTAAAAGTGTGTACAGGGAAAAAAAAGCAGCTAAATGTTGTTTTGTATGGCCTGGCTTTTCTGTTTATGGTGCATTTTATGCTGGGATAATGTTTTTCCAAAACATACGGGGCTGTCCCCCACGCAACAAGGATTATTTTTATCAAGTGGCGTAAGTGAGCAAAAAACCACGTTTTTTGCGAACGATCCTGCGAAAACTTTGAACAATAGTATGTTCAAAATTTTTGCAGGTAGACATCAGGAAAAAACGTATTTTTCCAGCAGTAGTGTCACCAGCATAACATATAAAGTAGCGACAAGACCCCAAAAAAGCATAAGGTCTTTTCTGTACCATATTTTGCGGATAAAGCGATAAAGCCAGGCGGAAGTTTCTTTGGTTTGCATTTCTTCACGGATGTTTGTATTTTCCATAGTCTCTCCTCCCTTAGAGCTATTCTGAAAATTATCGCAACAAAGTGTAATAATTTTCAAAAGACACGCCTGTTTCGTCGTGACGGCGAAAGTAAATTTCGTCTACTCCTTGAGCGAGCGGCGACTCTCGCTAGCGCCAGAGTTTTTCGCAATGCTCCAGGGTTGCAACTTTTGCGTGCCCTGCAGGCTGGGTGGTTATGTAAAAAGCATAATGGGCGTGGAAGAACATAAAAATTTGCGCCAAAAGAAAAAAAGTACAAATGCGCAGATAAAAATCAAGGCTATGCGGGGTTTTCCGCGGTTTGTGCCATTTGCAATGCCAGAATAGTGGTTTTTTTCCCTGCAGTCAACCCACACAAAATGATAAAAAATCCTTTTATTGCCGGCATACTCTTGTCATATCTTTGCAGACATCGCTACATGATTTTTTTCACAAATCAAGGGAAAAAACCGCCCGTAACACAGGTTACGGGCAGTTTCCGGTTAGCCTGGGGTAAGCAGGTTAACCGGGAAGGGTGTGTTTCTCTTACGTTTTTGCCCACAGGGCTTGGAAAATTGTGGGGAAACACACCGCCGCTTATGCGGACAAAAGGTATTCCATTTCAATACCTTCGTGGAGGGAACCTGTTACCAGGCAGCCTTGTTTCATAATTTTTTGCACGCGGTCAAAGGCGTCCGGAGAGTCAGCCACAAGGCCGATTACTTTGGCGTCAATGGTCATTTTGCGCACGCGGCCTTGGCCAGCTTCGTTAAAGCCCATGTGCAGGGTGCCTGTGGCTTCAATTTTTTCATACTTGATACCGCGTGCATCCATGGTGCAAGCCAGGTTGGCGCAATAGCAGAACAAAGCGGCGGAACCAATAATTTGTTTGTCTGTGACACCTTGGGCTTCAGGGGCAACACCTGTGTTG
>CAZJOG010000153.1:0-6215 GCA_964547565.1 uncultured Desulfovibrionaceae bacterium | reverse complement strand
ATGCGGCTCATCCACTCTGCCCCAAAAACCTTTGGGGTGTAAGGGCTGGGGGTGACGTTCCAAAGGAAAAGCTTCCTGCTGTTCTGTATACACAAATGGGTGCAAAGGCGCGGAAAATTTTTCTTCTGTAAACGCAAATCCCCTGTCGGGGGCAGACTGTGCGGCGCTTTGTACAGCCCGCATCACACAGGAAAAAACAGATTTTTCGTCACGGAAGCGCACTTCATTTTTGGCAGGGTGGACATTTACATCCACCATATCCGGCGGGCATTCCACAAAAAGCACAATGGCCGGGTATTCTTTGCCCAGCAGGCGGCCCTGGTAGGCATCGCGGGCGGCGCGCATAAGCAGTTTATCCTGCACGGGGCGGCCATTAACATATAAAAAAATGCGGTTGCCGCGTGCCTGGGCCACATGGGGGGCGCTGGCAAGACCCCATGCGCGGAATTCTCCGTGGCGGGTATCAAAAGGCAGCAGATTTTCCATCACCGCAGGCGGCCACAAAATAGCAAGGCGCGCAAGTAAAGCGGAAAGCGGGGCTGTTTGACTAGCCGCAAAATGGTAAATTTCTCTGCCGCCGGAAAAAAGACGGAAAGCCACGTCTGGTGACGCAAGGGCTATACGGCCCATATAATCTTGGATATTTTTAAGTTCTGTGGCTGGATTTTTTAAAAACTTAACGCGGGCAGGCACATTTTGGAATAAATCCCGCACTTCTACGCGGGTGCCACTGTTCATCACACAAGGGGCAGGCTCGCCCATTTTCCCAAAAGCCACAGTAAGCTGGGTGCCATTTGCTCCATGGCTGTTTTGCGGCGTATCCCGCGGGGCGGAAGCAAGCGTAAGGCGAGACACAGACGCTATGCTGGGCAGAGCTTCGCCCCGAAAACCAAAAGAATGTATGCAAAATAAATCCGGCAGGCAGGCAAGTTTGCTTGTGGCATGGCGGGTAAGCGCAAGGGGCAGTTCTTCCGGTAAAAGGCCCGTGCCGTCATCTTCTACGCAGATAAGGCTTTGGCCGCCATTTTCAATATGTACGGTTACACTGCGGGCATTGGCGTCCAGACTGTTTTCTACCAGCTCTTTGACAGCGCTTGAAGGGCGTTCCACCACCTCGCCGGCGGCAATCTGGTTGGCCAGCTCCGGGGGTAAAAGGCGTAACGGGCGTTTATGACTGTGTGCTTCCATGCCGTAACTATAGGGAAAGACAAAGGGTATGGCAAGGGGCATTTCTGGCACCTTCCAGTCTCTGGCTTCTTGCTAAAGGAAAGAAATCCATGTATACGCCAGCTTTATGCTCGGCAGATAGTTGTGCGCGTTTTTTCGAAATCTTCCTGTTATATCCCTGCGGCAAACACAGAGGAACAGATGGATATTGTTTCCTTTTTCCTGTTTATTATTGTTATGGCCCTTACACCCGGCACGAATATTATTATTTGCTTGGGTAATGCCATGCGTTTTGGTTTTAAGCGGAGTTTACCGTATGATTTTGGGGTGTTAACAGGTTGTATGCTGCTTGCGCCTGTATGCGCATTTTTTGCATCTGCGCTTTTTGCGGCATTGCCGGAATTCCAGTTTTATATGAAAATTGCAGGCGCCGTGTATATGCTGTATCTGGCCCTTGGTATTTGGAAAAGCAGTGGCCTTGCAAAGGCGGACGTGAAAGAAACAGGCTTTTTTTCCGGCGTGTTTATCCAGCTTATTAATCCCCAGCTGTATATGTATGTATTCAGCACCATGTCTGTGTATGTATTGCCGCATTATACATCGTGGCAGGCATTGGTGTTTTTTTCCACTGTGCTTGCGGTGGTGGCTTTTTTAGGTACAGTTGTATGGTCGTTTTTTGGCGCAGCCATGAGCCGTGTTTATGCCGCCCACGCACGGGGGGTAAATACAGTGCTGGCGCTTTTACTTGTGTATTGTGCGGTTTCTCTTTTCCTGTAATACAGCCGTGCAGAGCCATGCCCCTGTTGTATAGGAGTAATGCAGATGTTGATAGGATAGGCGCATACAGAACAGGAGGATTTGTAGCTGTTTTTATGCCTGGGGCGCGGGTATTTTATCCGGGCGTCCGTCTTCCTCCGGGAAGTGTACATCCAGTTGCGGGAAGGCTATGCTGATGCCGTGTTCCGCAAATTTTTCGTCAATAGCAAGGCGCAGGTCTGTCATAGTGGAAAGGCCATGGTCAATATCCCCTATCCAGAAGCGCAGCATAATTTCCAGAGAAGAAGAGCCAAACTCCCAAAACAGCACCATAGGTTCTGGCCAGTGTAAAACACGCGGGTGGGACAGGGCTATATCCTTCATAAGTTTCATAGCAAGGGAAATATCCGAGCCATAGGCAATGCCCAGTTTTATTTCTCGGCGTACACGGCGGCCATTGTGGGTCCAGTTTGTAAACCTTTGGCTGAGAAATTCAGAATTGGGGACAAACACCACCGCATTATCGTAGGTTTCCACCTGTGTGGAGCGGATATTAACGCGGCGTACAGTGCCAAGGGTATCCGCCACTTCCACAATGTCCCCTTCCCGCACAATTTGACCAAAAATAACCATAAGGCCGCTGATAAAGTTTTGCACAATATTTTGCAGACCAAAGCCCAAACCTACGCTTAACCCCCCAGCCACAATGGCCAGATTGGTAAGGCTAAAGCCCAGTGAATTGAGCACAAAAAACCCAAATACAGCCCACAGGGAATAGGTAAACGCCGTCTGGAAAGGCCCAATAAGGGAGGGCGAAAGGCTAAAACCCTGTTTGCGCAGACCGGAAAGAAAGGTAGTGCCAACCGTGATAAGGGAACGGGTAAGGTAAAAGGCCATGAGGATAATAAGTATCTGCATGATATTAAAGGAAAAATCGCCTATGCTTATCCCTGCCTGAAGGCTTTGTCGTAAAAGATAATCGCCCCCCGGGTAGGCCAGTACCCAAATAGCTGGCACAATACTCAGCGTAAACATAAGGACAGGCAGGAAAAACGCCAGCGCAAGACCAGCCACCAGTCCCCGCATGCCTTCTTTAGGCAAAAGGGAATCGAGCGTGCGGCCAAGATCCAAAAGAGCCAGCACCTGCTGGGTTACAACCGCAATGGCGGTGTACACCACACTCACAAGAATAGCCAGGCGGGCGTATCCAAACAGCGTACCAAAAAGGCTTACCCAAAGAATAATGGTATGCCCCGCCAGCAGGTAGCGTGTATGGTTATTGGTGTGTTTAATGCGCCTGGAAGAAAAAAACAGGGAGGTCACAAGGACAGCAAGCCAGATAACGGAAAAAATAATGGGAAAAGGTTCAAAATACAGCAGCATGATCCCGCAAAACATAGGGAATACAATGGTGGAAAGCGGGTTTCGGGTGGTGACATCCTGCTCTTTCAGGGTGTAAAGATCCCACGCCAAATTCAGCTGCCCCCAGACCAGCAATAAAATAGCGCCGGAGGTAAACATCTGGAATAAATCATTTTCCCACCAGGAAGCATAAACAAGGGCAAGGCTCAGTAATATCCACGGGTAACTGTGGTGGAACATACGTTTTATGCCATGTTGCAGGTTTTCCGGTAATCTTTTGGCATAACGCTGGGCAAAGTAGGCAAGTACAGTGCCCAGAAACAAAATAAGAGAGGCCCGCAGAAAAACGGAAAGCCACTGACGGGGGGTATCCGGCAATTCTGTGGAAAGGCGTAATGCCATGATATTTTTGTAGGAATCAAACTGGGCAAGGGTATTTTGCAGGCTGGGGGTCTGGGAAAAAATGCTTACGGAAGTCAGGTAGTAGTTGGACCATAGTTCAGGCATGGAAAGGGTGATGCGGTTTTGCAGGGCATGCATTTTCCAGCTGAGTCTGTGGGCAGGCCCAAGCGTTTTTATCATGCGGGCTTTTATGTTATTGAGCTTTTTGTCTGTCACGGCCAGCTGGGTTCTAAAGTCCAGTAATTCCTGGCTGGTGATTTCGTGTATGTCTTCCCCCATCAGGCTCAGCTCTCGAAAACGCATATCCAGACGGTTGATAGCATTATCAATATTACGGCAGTAAGTGACCAGTTCATCTTGCAGGCGGCGGGTCAGCTCTTCCACCACACTCAGATTTGTGGGGGAGAAGCGGTTTATTTGCGCGATAGTGACAAGGTGCAGAAGCTCACCCTGCAATTTTTCCACTTCCTTATTCAAATTGATGGTAAGGTGGGGAAGATTGTTCAGAAAAAGCGTAGCTTCGTTGTCAATCTGGTTCAGTGTTTTAATCTGCTCTTCCAGCATGGAACCCCAGGCTGTTTGTACAGTCTGGGTATCCACGTCTGCAGATTTGGCAAAAACAGGGGTGACAAAAAGCAGAAAAAAGGCAAGCGATAGTACAGGCAGCTTTTTGTCCATAATTGTCCCTACTGTGTTTTAAAGGCAAAATTCAAAAAAAGATGCTGCTGCTGGCTATCAAACGGGGGTACAATAACACCCGGCGTAAGCAGCGCGCGTAAAATGGCGGCATCAAACGCGGAAGAACCGGAGGGTTTTTCCATTTTAGATTCCAGCACAGAGCCATTGGGGGAAATGGTAAGGCTTACAATGGCGGTGTATTCCCCGGTAAGGCCCTGGGGTATTTCCACATACGGCCGTGCATTTGCCATAATAGTCTCTGAGTACGAGGTTGCCGCAGGTGATGCAGTAGCAGATGAAGGAGCAGGGGAAGCCGGCAGGGCCGGATTTGCAAGTGCCGGCGCTGGTGATGCCCCGCCAAAAGGGACAGGCGAAAGCGGCAGAGGCGCTGGTGTGCCCTGTGTTGTATCTGGTGTTGCGCCCTGTGGTGTGACAGAAGCAGGGTCTGTCCCATTTGCCCCATTCACAGGGTCGGCGGGGTTCAGCACAGCATTGGGCGCAGAAGCCGGTGTGGCAGAAGAACCCATACCCGGGGTATCAAACACAAAGGTCAGGGCAACTTCTGCCGGCATACCCATAGGCGCAGGTGGAAAAATACCCGCTTTGGCAACAGCCAGACAAATGGAATCATCCACCACAGGTATGCCAGAACTTTTACGCAATTCGCAGGAAAATGGACGACCGTCTGTTGTAATACGCACCAGCACACTTGTGCTGCCGGATGCCCCTTCAGGGCGTACCCAGCTTTGCAAAAGAATATCCAGCACCTGCCCGCCGTAGCCGCCGTTTGTGTCCGCGCTTACCACAACAGCCAGCGCAGGCTGACTGGTAAGAGCAAAGCAGACTATAGCATACAGGAATAAAGTTTTTGGCACAAAACGCATACAGCCTCCTCAGCCTGCCTGGGAAGAGGGCGCATCAGCGTGCGCCCGCAAGCTCTAAGGCGTTAAAGTTAATAACAATGTTTTGCTGTGCGGGGCTGGGAGGGGGCGGTAGATTACCAGTACGCAACACCGCGTTAACAGCAGAAGCATCAAAGTCTGCACGGCCAGAAGAGCGTTCAATTGTGCAATCCTGTATCCGGCCGTTCGGGTCTACCTGTATACGCACAAGCACGGAAATATTCTGGCGGGAATAGGTGGGCATGCTCCAGTTTGGTTTTACAGCAAGTATCACAAGGCCCGCATACACATCATAAATACCGCCGCCACCTGGGCCAGTGCCACTGCCGCCCCCACCGCCTACACCAACCTGGGTTTGTTTTTCCAGCTCTGCAAGCGCGCGTGAGGCAGAACCACCCGATGCACTGGCAGAAGGTTTGGATGTCTGGTTACCGCTTTGTTTTTCTGCGCCTGCAAGAGCTTCTGCCACAGGGTCACGTTTGGGTTTTTCCTGCGGTTTAGGCGGCTCTTGAGGTTTGGGGGGATTTTTAGGTTTTTCCGGTTCTTTGGGTTTTTCGGGTTCCTTCGGCTTTTCCGGCTCTTTTGGTTTTTCCGGTTCTTTGGCGGGTGCTTCTGGCTCAGGCTCTGGTTCTTTGCGTGGAATTGCCACAGGCTCAGGGGCTTCCTGCTTTGGCTGTTCTGGCACAGAAGGCGGAACAGGCAGGGCCTCTGCCACGGCAGGCGGGGCATTAGGTTCCACTTGCGCAGGCGCGGATGTAGCCTCAGGCATAACTTCCGGTGCAGCAGGGGCTGTTGTGGCAGAAGGGTTCAGGGTAGTGGAAGGCGTGGGGTTGTCACTTACTGGTGGGCGTGCCCCCAAAACAGTGGCAGGCAAGTCTTCCCCGCCCATATCCCCCATAACAAGGCTTACCTGATAGACCGCGTTTTCCGGCACAGGGGGCACAGAGG
>CAZJOG010000152.1:0-6272 GCA_964547565.1 uncultured Desulfovibrionaceae bacterium | reverse complement strand
CAAAACCCGGGATTGGATTTTTGAACTTTTCCCGCGCCTGTATGAACGCAAGGAACAGCTTGCGGGCACACTTTCCGGCGGGGAACAGCAAATGCTGGCTATTGGCCGTGCGCTTATGGCCCAGCCCAAGCTTTTACTTTTGGATGAACCCTCTCTGGGGCTTGCCCCTTTGCTTGTAAAAGCCATTTTTGAAACTGTAAAAAAAGTGAACCAAAGTGGTGTCACCGTACTTATTGTAGAACAAAATGCCCGCGCCGCTCTTAAAACCGCCACCCGTGGCTATGTTATGGAAATGGGGCGCATTGTTATGGAAGACACGGCCTTTGCTCTTTTAGAAAACAAAAGTGTACAGGAAGCGTATTTAGGAACAAAATAGCAGATACCCAAGGAAACACCCATGTCAGACATTCTCCACCCTGCTTACCGCGAAGCTACCGTTATTTCCGGCGGTGTACCTATTGTGCTTTCTTTGTGGGTTCGCCCTCCTCTGCGGAATGGAGAAAACGCGCCTGTTATCCTTTTTTACCCCAGCACTATGGCATCGCCTCTTTTGCACCAGGCTCTGCTGGAGGCTATGTGGTCACGCGGCTTTACAGTTGCGGGCCTGCACCCCATAGGGCACGGCAAAAGCCCTGACAGCAAGGATTTTACCTTCAATGACATTATCCAAAATGGCCTTGATGCAGAAAAATGGCTGAGGGAACAGTTCCAAAGTCCTTTTTTGGTTTCCGGCCACAGCCAGGGGGGAATATGCACACTGGCCCACGCCACGCAGAGCAAAAATCTGGCGGCGGCTTTTTCCCTTGGTACTCTTTTGCCCCAACACCCGGATGCTCCTACAGTGACACGCTTTAAAGATTTTGCCGCTTACCGCGAAGTTATTCTGGAAAAAGTGCATGCACTGGCGGAACAATTCCCGCGCTTCCCTGTTTTTATGCCATTTTATCTGGAATTTACCCGCTCGCTTGCTGGCGCTCCCAAAGATGTTTATGACGACTTCACCGCCGCTTTGCCCCTTATGCGCGCTTCTTACCCTGCCCGCTTTATAGACAGCCTATTTACCACAGACCTTTCCGCAGCCACCAAGCCCGGGAACATCACCTGCCCGTACACCATTATTGTGGCCAGCAATGACGGTCTTTTCCCGCCGGAACTTATGGAAAAAATGCTGGCGGAAATACAGGCCCCGCAAAAACAGCTGCTTGTTTTGGAAGGCGGAGGCCACGCCGCCCCGGCTTCCATCCAATACGCCCCCATTATCGCCGATATGATAGCCACCAACTACACAAATTTCGGCTTTAGTTTGGAAGGCGAACACGAATAACCTTATCCCAAGGAACAGTATGGAACTTTTGCCCATAAAACGTGCCCTTCTTAGTGTTACCCACAAAGACAAACTGGCCCCATTTGCCGAATTTTTGCACCAGCACGGTGTAGCCCTTGTTTCCACGGGCGGCACATTTAAGCACCTTACGGAAGCGGGCCTGCCTGTTACCCAGGTGAGTGACGTAACAGGCTTCCCCGAAATTTTGGAAGGCCGCGTCAAAACCCTGCACCCGCGTATCCACGGGGGTATTTTGGCGGATAAAGACAAACCCGCCCATCTTAATACCCTGGCAGAACACAACATCTCCCCCTTTGACCTTGTGATTGTGAATCTTTACGACTTTAACGCCGCCCTGCAAAAACAACTTCCTTTGCGGGATATGATTGAGGAAATAGACATCGGCGGCCCATGTTTGCTGCGTGCTTCTGCCAAAAACTTCCACAGCATACTGGTATTGCCCACGCCTAATGCGTATGAAGAAGCCCAAAAACTTATGGAAAACCATGCTATGTCTGTTCCCTTAGAATTTAGGCGTAAAATGGCTGGCCTCACCTTCTCTCTGACATCTGCATACGATGCCATGATAGCCCAATACCTGGCATAACAAAACAACAAT
Source organism: uncultured Desulfovibrionaceae bacterium (assembly GCA_964547565.1). Taxonomy (GTDB): domain Bacteria; phylum Desulfobacterota; class Desulfovibrionia; order Desulfovibrionales; family Desulfovibrionaceae; genus CAZPTC01. The sequence continues at coordinate 4,329 of CAZJOG010000152.1, read as the reverse complement.
ACTTGACAGGTTTTGGGAAGGATTTTAAGAAACTGACCCCGGCAGTGTGCTTGCGCTACCGGGGTCAACCATTATCTATGTTTAGAGCATATTCCCCTATTGATTTCAGAATAATCCAACGTGTTTTGGATTACTCTACGGCCGCCAGTTCATATCTTCCATAATTTGATAAATAACGGAACCCTCCACAGTTTTGGGCAAAGGCCAGCCTGTGAGGTAGCAATATGTGGGCACCAGGTCCACAATATTACATACACGCTTAAGCACAAAGTTTTGTTTAATGCCCAGTTTGGGGCCATAAAACACACAAAGAGTACGCAAGTCGCCAATACCATAGCCGGAAGTGGGTAAAATAGCGCCATGCTGCATAGAATATTCTGGCCATACAGCGTACACAACGTCACCGCATTGTTCACCCCAAAGGCCCATCATCATAGCTTCCCGTTTTGGCAAGGCAAGGCAGAAGGGGCGTTTGCCTGTTTTGGGGTGGGTGTAAGTCATAAGCGCGTCGATAATCTCCCGCTGGGTTTTTTCGTAATCCGCAAGGTCTACAATTCCTTCCGGGTCACGGCCTTTTAGGTTCACATACACATAACACATACGTTGGGGTATTGCACGGGATTTTGCGGGGTCAACCGTTTGGCCAAGCACGGCAAAGCTTTCGCGCACATTTTCCGGTATACCTTCCAGAGATTTCATATCCAGATTAAGTTCACGGTTTGCTGTAAGGCCGGCTTTTGTCAGCACATCCATAAGGTCAACACCGGGGCCGTCCGGCGTTGCACCATGGTCAGAGATAAGGGTAACAAGGGTATCGTCATTAAACAGAGCAAGCAGACGCCCCAGATAGCGGTCTGCATGGATATACAGCGTGTGGTGGCATTGCCAGGCTTTTTCATGGGCGGCCTTACTTGTGCAGGTGGCAGGGTCAAGCTCTGTCATGAGCACGTGGTAAATATAGTCAGTGGGGTGGGCGTGGGAATAAAAAATATCCCAGGCAGTTTGATCACCCAGCAATTTTTCTGCACAATTGCCTAAAAATTCGTAGTGCAGGCCAATAATTTCCATCCACATATCCAAATCAAACCAGCCCATGGAAAGGGCAAACATGCCACAGTTGTTTGTGGCAATACCATCACAATCACACAGGCCGGCGGCTTTAGACGCAGGGTAACACCAGTATTCACCATCAATATTAAGCGCATGGGAAAGGTAGAGACGGAAGGAAGAAGCGTCGTCAGAATCCATACTGATAAGTTTGGCCATAAAATGGATTTCTTTGGATGTGCCATCTGCCAAAAGACCTTGGGAGCGCACACGCTTTGTCCATTCACCTGTTTTTATGGTAAAAAGGCTTTTGCCAAAATCTTTTTCTGTGGCAAGAGTGACTGTGTCATACCCATTACCAAGGTCACGCACAAGCACATGCCACGTGGGATGCGCGGTTTTAAACATGGAACCCGGGAATGGCACAGCAAAAGAAAATTCCAGTGGATCATCTCCCAGTTCCGGCACATTGGCCCAGCCAGCGGCGGGTTTCCAGTCTACACGCACAGTATTGCCCGGGTAAGTGTCTGTGGTGAGCAGGGTATCGTCGCAAAAGCTGTAACGGGTAGGGGTGAGGGGGCTACGTTCTTCCCCAAATTCCTGCGCCAACCAATAGGTATCAATAAACACACCAGGCGTAAGGGAAGCCCCGCCAACTACCACCCCGTTTTTCAGGCGCTTGTGAGCATTGTACGACATGGGATAGTTGAGGATAACAGACTTTTTTCCTACTTTTTCGGCTGCTTCCCAGATGGATTCAGATTCCACATAGTCCCAGTTAAACGAATTGTGGGTATTGGCGCCTTCCGGTGTTGTGCCAGGTATATTACGCCAGAAGTCTGTAACATTGTTTGTGCCGGGCCACGCGCCTGTTGCCATACACGTCCAGTTTGGCGGCGTGATGGTGGGAAAAGGCACAAGGCAGTTTTCTGTAACCGTGCCGTTTTCAAATACTTTTTTAAAATTCGGGGCAATGCCTTCCTCAATGTGCTTACGCACAAGATGGGTAAGCGCGCAGTCAAACCCAAGCAGGGCAATCTTTTTTGGTGCTTCCATGGTGTACCTCGTGTTTGTTTTGATTTGTTCTGTTATTCACAAATAATCATCTTTGTGAGAACCTTACCATACAAAATACACCTGTACAAGGGGTATGGAAAAAATAAATGAGAGTAATACTCTCAGCGGCAAAAGCACTGCACCCGAAAGCCCATTTACCGGATAAAACAGGGAAAACCCTGCCCCTCCGCGTATGCTTGCAGCGTACACAATTCTTCATCCTTTAAAGGGCGGGCGTTTGTGCGGAAAAATTCTGGTGCAAGAATATGCTCCACACGCACATGCTGGAGGAAAAGAGGGGTGGAAGACAAAGGCTTTTCCTCAGAAGGAAAAAGAGAACAAAGGAGAGAGGGAAAATTCTCCACAGTGATCCACGGTGCAGCGCACGGGAAACGGAATTCGTGGGGAAAACCAGACCGCTCCAACAGTGTGGCACTTTGTTTAATAGGATTTTCCGGATGGCAGGCCACATGGGGCCAGATATTTGCCGGGTACGCGCACAGGTTTGTTTTTATATCCATAGCCACATAATCCACAAGGCCAGCATTAAGCAGATTTTGCAGAATATCCGGCCTGCTGCCATTGGTGTCCAGTTTTATCGCATAGCCCAGGTTTTTTACCGCATCGCAAAAACTCAGCAAATCTTCCTGCTGGGTGGGCTCGCCCCCTGAAATAACAAGCCCTTCCAGCGCATGGCGGCGTTTTGTTAAAAAAGAGAGCACGTCTTCTGCTGTAAAATTTTCCTGCCCATTTTTGACTAAATCCGGGTTATGGCAATACGGGCAATGGAAATTACAGCCCACTGTAAACACAAGGGCACTGACTTTGCCGGGAAAATCCAGCAGGGTTGTTTTTTGCAAACCGCCTATACGCATACAATTCCTTTAAAGCCGTCACTCCATGTACAAGAACATATTCGAAAATTATTGCAACAAGTTGCTATAATTTTCTAAAGGCACGCTGGCATCGTCGTGACGGCGAAAGTAAATTTCGCCTACTCCTCGCCGCGGGCGGCCGCTCTCGCTGCCGCCAGAGCATTTCGCTTTATTAACGCGAAATGCTCTAAAAGCTATACATGGAGTGACGGCTTGTTTACATATTCCCCGCTTTTACTTCATAGGGCACTCTGTCTGCGTATTCTGCCTGTTTACCGTCGTTCCAGCGGTTTACCGGACGCAAATACCCCACCACACGCGAATATACCTCTGCCGGGGCCTGGCAGGTGGGGCAAACGGGCTGTTCCCCTTTCAGGTACCCATGCTCCGCGCAAACACTAAACGTAGGGGTAAGCGTAAAATACGGCAGTTTATAATTGCTTGTAATACTTTTTACCATACTGCGCACAGTGCCTGTGTCTGTAACTTCTTCCCCAAGAAAACCGTGCAACACCGTGCCGCCTGTATAACTGCTCTGGAGGGAATCCTGCAAATCCAGCACATCAAAAATATCTGTGGAATAATTAACAGGCAAATGGGTGGAATTGGTGTAGTACGGGGTGTCACTTGTGTGGCTGTTGGCAAAAAGGATGCCCGGGTTTTGGGCTTTATCCAGCATAGCCAGCCTGTAAGAAGTGCCTTCTGCGGGCGTGGCTTCCAGATTATAAAAAAAGCCACTTGTTTCCTGGAAAAATTCCAGCCTGCTGCGCATATGGGTAAGCACACGCAGGGAAAAAGCCTGCCCCTCCGGCGTGCCGATATTTTTATGCAAAAGATTCATACACGCTTCGTTCATCCCCACAAGACCAATAGTAGAAAAATGGTTAGCCCAGTAAGTATCTGTCCGCAGTTTTACATCCCGCAAATAAAAGGTGGTGTATGGGTAAAGGCCACCTTCTGTAAAACGCTCCAGCTCTTTACGTTTTATATCCAAACTTTCTCTGGCAAGATCCATCAGTGCATCCAGACGGGCCATAAAGTCCTGTTCATCTTTTGCCAGATAGCCCAAACGTGGCATATTAATAGTCACAACACCTATGGAACCTGTAAGAGGATTAGCCCCAAAAAGCCCGCCCCCTCTTTTGCGTAATTCACGGTTATCCAAACGCAGGCGGCAACACATGGAACGTGCGTCGTCCGGTGACATATCAGAATTCACAAAATTGGAAAAATACGGGATACCATAACGGCCTGCCATTTTCCATACAGCCTCAAAACGCGGGCTTTCCCAGTCAAAATCCTTGGTGATGTTGTAGGTGGGTATAGGGAATGTAAACACACGGCCTTTGTT
>CAZJOG010000151.1:0-6290 GCA_964547565.1 uncultured Desulfovibrionaceae bacterium | reverse complement strand
GGGCCGCGTAATAGACGCTATGCCGGGCGATTATACCAGTGGGGAAAACGAAGAAGGCGAAAATTCCCCCCAACAGTAAGCCTGCCTGGACTGCCTGCTATAGCCCAATACCCCTATACCTCTATACTTTTGGACACATACGGTGTACGCTCTTTTATCTTGACAAAACCCGTTTGCCCTCCTACAAGAAAAAACACGCCGCCTTGGCTCAGTTGGTAGAGCGACTGATTCGTAATCAGTAGATCGTCAGTTCAAATCTGACAGGCGGCTCCATAATTTGCACAACAAGGGTTTATGCGCAAAAATGCGTATAAACCCTTGTTGCTATATGTACCATAGTGCAACATTGATTCTGCTACAATCTTGTGCAGGTGGAGAGAACTGTTCACACTTACGGGGGGCATTTTTTTGTTGCAGAACTATAGTATATTGCCCCTATTGACAAAGAAAAAAACGTCGAATAATAGGACACCATATTTATACGTTATAATTTGTCCTGAATGTTTCAGTTTTTTTTGGAACAATTCCCGCAAGTTTTGTGCCGCGTATATAATTTCAATGGTTTTTCAGTATGTTACAAGGCACCCCTGAACCCCATAAACTTGGAGGGAATAAATGAATATAAAACAAACTTCCATTGTCACGAATGCGATTACGATTATATCTATAATCGCAGCAGTGTTAGCATTTACGCAGTTAAATATGTCCTACGACCGGCTGGCTGAAGCCAATGAGCAAAAAGCTACCTTTTTGCTGTTGTCCGATGAGTTACGCCAAAGTTCACGCGATCTTACGAATAATGTCCGCATGTATGCCGTCACTGGCGATGCAATATACAAGAAAGCGTATCAGGATATTGTGGACGAAAGAGCGGGGAAAATTCCGCGTGCTCAAGATAAAAAATTGTTCCCTGGTGAAAAGTACGATCTGGTGGAGCTTCTGAAAAAAATGGGCGTGGGTGCTGAGGAACTTGCACTGGTGCAGGAAGCCAACCAACTTTCCAATAGCCTGGTCCCTCTAGAACTTGAAGCCATGTACCTTGTGGAAGGTATATATAAAGATGCCAGCGGTGCATTTACTATTAAAGGCGAACCAGACAAAACACAGGCAATGTCGCTTGTTTTTGGAAAAAAATACGTGGAACTTGTCACACCTGTTGGGCAAATCCTTGACAGGTTTGCACAGCAGCTTGATGTTAAAACAGACGCATGGGTAGTAGAAAACCAAAAGACTGTAGATTTTCAAGAGATTATTGTATACTGTGCGTTGGCATGTATATTTATATTTGGTATGATTTCACTATGGTTTAACTTTGTGCGTGTTGTGAACCCTCTTAACAGAACAATGGATTTTGCTGTAAATATTGCAGAGGGAAACCTTGATCTGCATGTACCTGTTCATTCCAACAATGAAATAGGAAAACTCAACGCTTCCCTTGACACAATGGTACAGTCCCTCAAAGCACAAATCCAGGCTGCCAGCGAACAGGCCGAACATGCGAAAAAAATGGGCGATGAAGCCCGTAAAGCTATGGATGAAGCAAAAAAAGCGCATGCCCTTGCCGAGTCTGCCAAACGCGACGGTATGTTGACCGCTGCACAGCAGTTGGAGGGTATTGTGCAGGGGGTGTCGTCGGCATCCACGCAGCTTATGGCCCAGATTCAAGGCACTGAACAGGGGACAAAAAACGCTGCTGCGCGTATTGAAGAAACCGTTACCGCAATGGAAGAGATGAATGCCACTGTGCTTGAAGTGGCACGCAGCGCGGGAAGTGCGGCACATGTATCCCAGGATGCCAAGGCAAAAGCGGAGGAAGGCGCTGGTATTGTTGAGCAGGTGATAACCTGCATTGCCGATGTGGAACAACAGTCCATTCGTATGAAAAATGACATGGAAAATCTGGGGCATCAGGCGGAAGCCATCGGCAGCATAATGAATGTAATTTCTGATATTGCAGACCAAACGAACTTACTGGCGCTTAATGCTGCTATTGAGGCCGCGCGCGCGGGCGAAGCCGGACGGGGATTTGCTGTTGTGGCTGATGAAGTGCGCAAACTGGCCGAAAAAACCATGCACGCCACTGTGGAAGTGGGCAGTGCTATCAGGGGAATACAAAGCAGTGCGGAACACAACATGCAAAATGTGGATGTTTCCAACCAAGGCATAGCAAAAGCGACAGACTTTGTTCGTCAGGCTGGTGAAGCACTGCAAGAAATCGTTGGTCTTGTTGACTCCTCAGCGGATCAGGTACGCACTATTGCCACAGCCGCAGAAGAACAGTCCGCTACCTCTGAAGAAATCAATCATTCTCTTGGCGCCATAAACAATGCGGCCTCTGATTCTGTTCGGGCCATGAAAGAGGCGGAGCAGGCCATATCTGACTTATCACAACAGGCGCACAGTCTGACAAAATTGATTGATGAAATGAAACGCGGATAGTTTTATTATTCCGCCTTATCTGTATAGAGCGGAAAGTTGGTTTTAATTAACACGTAACACACGGTTAATTAAAACCAACTTTTGTGTTAAAACGACCATTTAAAGTTCGCATACCCCATATGGTTGGCAGTATGCCCCCCATATTCCCCGTAGTACGATACACTTAACTCCATATTTTGGGTTAACGCCACTTTTACATCAACTTGCGCAATACCCACAGTGGAATCATCACGGATCGATGCATTAAAGCTATTGCCCATATATGTTAATTTTGACTTGATCTTACCATCCGTTAACGTTTGGCGAATACCAGCCATAACCGCGGGCTTCACCATATATCCACCAAAATCAAAGGCACCTGACCCAAGGGCGGATGGTCAACAAAAATTTCTATGCGTGCCGCCAATGCCGCTGCGCATTAATCTTCAGGCTTTCTCCAGTTTGTTGCGTGTATTTACTTTGCCCTTATTGATGATTCTTTAAAATAGGGTCAGCAGACACTCAAGAAACAAGAACACAAAAAAGGAACCTCCTTTGTAAAAAAGTACGGTTCCCTTGATGCCCTTTTTTGTTGAACAAAATGAGGGGATAAAGCTATAAGACTTAAAATTCAAATTTCACTTGTATATTACCGCTTATGCCTTCACGCTTACCAAGATAGCCTTGTAAGGCAAAGTCTAAGGATATATTTTTAGTGGGGTTATACACTAAGCCAAGTTCTCCAATGGCTGTTATTCCCTGCATTTTGGGAGAAGGCAATTTTATTCCGTTGAATGTGGCTTTTACTTTACCGTTTGTTTCGTATTCTGCGCTCAAACCTGCATAACTTAAGAAGGTAGAAGAGTGGGCATATTCTAATTTTGCGCCTGCTTGTAGTCTGTGAGAATATATTCCACTGAACTTTAATGGGTCACTGAGAACCTTGATTGTTTGGGAAGCCTGCGCGCCAAAATGGTATTTGCCAAAAACATCTAAGGTAAAAGCTTCATCTATATTGTACCCATATCCAAGAGCAATATGCGCGCCGTAATACACGTTACTTTCATCGTAGCGGGCATTTTCCCCTGTAGATTTTACAAGGTCATTTGTTTTATAATCCGTGCTTACACTACCTATACGGGCAGAAAAGTCCGTGTAAAGCCCTTGCACATTTTGCCAATCGTAACGGGCTAACACACCACCACCAAAGTAATGCATAGTCCCCTTACCACTCATTGTAGTGCCACGAACTTCATTATACGCTTTGTATGAGCCTAAACCACTTTCAAAAAAGCCGCCTAACATTAGGGAATTATTGAATAATCGCTTACCAATGCCTACAGCAAAGCTTCCGGATGTAGTGTCTACATAGGAACCTGAATGGCTGCGAATAAAGCCCCCTGAAACACCAGCGAAAGCAGCCGCTTTATTTGTACTAAGAGTGGCAGAATAGGCATTATCCATTACTGAACCTGAAACCATATCTGCCCCGCTATTGAGCATAGAAGCAGAAGCCACACTTGCTTCAAGAATATTTTTAGTCTTTGGGTTTGCTTCTAGCCCTTCTATCGTAAAGGTTATGGTGTGATCATCTTTTACAAATGACCCTATATAGTCAAGGAGATATTCATAATCTGCGACTTGAAGAATAAGAGATTCATTGGAAAGTAAGGCAGTTTGAGCCTTGATTAAGGTAAAGGTGTCTCCTGCTTTCAACAAAGGGTTCTGCACAATTGCGGTCAAGTAAGTATTGCCATTGTCAATCAATAGCTCTGCTCTATTAACTAAGTTCAGCAATGTGGCATTTTTATTGTTTTCATCAAGATAAAAATTATAGATTTGAAAATTGCTAACATTATTGAAAGTGTGATTTGTGCCGTATACATCTAATGTATTGTCTATATTTGAGAGAGGTATAGAACCTGTAGAACCAGCAAGCCACGCATTATTAAGGGTATTAGTACCCTTAAGGGTAATAGAATTATTTTTTATATTCCCCATTAAAGGCGGAGTGGCGTTGCTAAATTCAATGTTTGCAGCATATATCTTGCCTGCACTTCCGGTAACATTTTCCAAAGTTATTTTGTTATCAAAAATATCACCCAAAACTACAGCGGCATCAGAACCGCTTTTGCCAATTATGCTGAGATAAGCGCCATAAATATCTGTAGAAATTTCAGAATTTTGTATAACAACTTGGTTATGGGTTAAATTACCTAGTTGTGCATGCGTAAATTCCTTACTTTCCATTACGCCGCCTCTTGCAGAATTTATTTTACTGTTTTTAATAAAAACCTTATTTCCGCTTACTGAACCTATGCTTGCATTATCTGCCTCGCTGTAAACTTTTCCGCCTGTACTGGTAATTATTTGGCTGTTATTGGTAGTATTATGTAAAATTAAAGTATTATTAAATACATCACCGGTTTTGGCATTGTTTTTGGCATTTGCTGTAGAAATTCCGCCATATAACGCGGTATTTTGCCCAAAAGAAACATTGGAAAGGTAAGCGGTGTTTTCTAAAACATTGCCAGATATTGCTTTTTGCCCAGATGCTTTTGAACTTGCGCCACTTATTTCGCCATTTATTTCGCTATTAATTACGGATACTCTGTTCTTTGTTACATTACCTGCAACAGCGATAGTTTCATATATTGTATCTGTATTCGCTTCTGATACACCACCTGCAATATTATTCACATCTACATAGTTTAATTTTACACTGTTTCCTGAAACAGAACCAGAATACGCACTTGCATCAATCAGCTCCGTATGAGAGTAGGAAAGGCCACCATAGATATACTCACCCTTTGCATGTTGGGTTGTAGTGCCTTCCATACGCAAGGTATTATCCATAATATTTTCTGTGAACACATGGGAAGAAGTCCCTGAAGAAATGTAAACAAAACTCCAACCTGCAGCAGCAGAGAAAAAAGTAGCAGCATCCGTAGTGAGTGAGTCATTAATAGTAAAGGTATTTCCTGAAAAAGAATTATCCGTAAGACTTGGCGCCAGGATATTTCCATATAGTGGAATCCAAGCTTGAGGTCTCATGGCGCTTGGCCAGTAAAGATCTACCTTTGCATGTGCAAGCGTAGGGTAGCAAAAACTTATTACTGCTATAAGCAGCAAGAAATACCTTACTGCTCTTGTTTTTAGGGGAATTTTTTCATTTTTTCCTCCAAGCCAATTATTTTTTCTATTAAATCCCATATGGTGCCTTAAATCAATTCCGAAATTATTGTAAATTGTTATAATAATTTTTGGGGATTACTCTAACAGGAAAAGCCCTAAAGGCAGTACACAACAGCCCTTCCTTTTTCCAGATGTAGCCTGTGGGTAAACAAGGGGATATGTTCATCCTCATGGTGGCTTACATACACCAGGGTTATGCCTTTTTTTGCCAGTATGGGCAAGGTGCTTAGAAAAGCGGATCTGCTGTTTGCGTCCAGGCCGGAGCAGGGTTCGTCCAGCAGTAAAAGGCTGGGTTGTGTGTTAAGCGCACGGGTCAGCAGAACACGCCGGGCTATACCGGAAGATAGACTGTGGAAGTTTTTTTCCGCAATGCCGGCAAGGTCCATTTTTTCCAGTAGGGCACAGGCTGTTTTATTTTCCTGCTCTGTTGGCTGCCCATAAAGGCCAATTGTGCCGCGGCTGCCCGAAATAACAACATCTTTGGCGCATATATCGTATGCGTAGGTATGTTGCAGGGCATCTGCCACATAGCCCACATGGGTGCGCCATTCCTCCAGTGCAGGGCGCGCGCCACCGTGCCAGCGTATATTGCCGCCCCAGGCGGCAAATTCATCCCCATACAACAGGCGCAGAAGGGTGCTTTTGCCAGAACCATTGCTGCCGGTGAGAAGCCATTG
>CAZJOG010000150.1:0-6331 GCA_964547565.1 uncultured Desulfovibrionaceae bacterium | reverse complement strand
GGGTTCCCCAGGTTTTTAAATGTTTCAGTGTAATATTCATGCTTTAGTTGTTCCCCCAAAAGCTGGGCGTATAACTGAAAACGCCCAAGCTGGCGCTGGTCAAACATATCTTTTTGCGGGGAAGAAAACATCAAAAAGGCAGAATACCCATTCCGGGCAAACATGGGCACATTACATAATGACACAGCATCCGGCATAATATCCAGAGAACGTTTAACCAGAAGATCCGTGTTTTTACTGGTATCGGCACAATAACGGGTATGGGCCGTATGCTCGTAAAAAAACTCCTGCCTGTACGCCAATGGGGAAAGCACTTCTATAAAAAATTCCGTATGGTACACAGCTTCTGTTTCTGAAATATCTGCCAGAATAAGCCGGGTTTGGGAATCAACATGCTGCACGGTGACAATAACATGGGTTGCATTTGTTTCAAAACGCATAACTGCGTAAAGAAATTTCACCGCCTGCTCCAGGCCAAATTCATGGTAAAGCGTATTAATAATAGCCTGAAAATCCTCATGCCCACCGGCAGATGCGCTATCCATAAAAAGCATGTTGTCCATATGTTTTGTCCTTTTTTTCAAAATTATGCTTGCGCAACGCAAAAATATCTTCGCTGTAAACGTTTTTTTAGGCAATACCCTGTTATTTCAATATACAATATAGATTTTAGTATGGCATTTTAACGCAAACAGCCCTAAATTCAAAGCAGTCAACACAATATGGGAAATGGGAAAAATATAACAAATTATTGACCCTTATCCCCCATCTGCCCTGTTTGTTGGGAATTTCAGGAAACCCTTCTGCCTCTATACAAAAAAGAAAAAACACGCTAAGAAAATCAAAGCCAAAAGCTGTTGCGGAAACCCCAGGGTTCGGGGAAGAGAGGAAGGTGCGGTTTTTGGCTTCTGGAATCCACTTTTAGATGTGTGTAAAATGCTTGATTGTCACCTTCTCTCGCCTTACAAAACGTCGGTATTTTGCATATCAGCCTGGAGATACTATGCCGCGTTGTTGTATTACAAAATATTTTTTAGAATCCCTTGCAGATCAAAAAAGAGCTGTTAAAATAACACATTACTATGATGAAGAAATACCGGGCTTCCTGCTGGAACACCGCGGCAATAATCGTGGCACATGGTACTTCCGCTATAAAACCCCGGAAGGGAAGCTGCGTTTCTGCCGTTTAGGTTCTGTAGAAAAACTTCCCTTAATGGAAGCACGCGCGCAGGCGTATAATCTGTACAAAATGGTTCTGGATGGTCTTGATGTCCAAAGGGAAAAACCACGCGCCCTGACAATACCCTCCTTGGAAGATTTTGTATTTGCGCAGTATATTCCCCATGCCAAAATGAAAAAACGTAGCTGGGAATTAGACCAGCGTATCCTGCGGTTGCATATTTTACCCACCCTTGGGTATGTAAAAATAGATAAAATTCGCCGCTCCGATATTTTAAACTGGCAGCAGGAAATGTTTGTCAAAGGCCTGGCACCCGGCACATGTAACCGCGCCTTTGTTTTACTTAAAACCGTGTTTAACTGCGCTATTCGCTGGGGTTTGCTGGCTTTGGACAAAAACCCCTGCCGCGGTATAAGCCTTTTTGAAGATACACGCCAACTGGAGCGTTACCTTTCCCCGGAAGAAGCACGCAAGTTGCTGAAAAGTTTGGATTCTTCCAAAGATGTGCAGGAATCCAAGGCTATCCAGTTACTTCTGTATACAGGCGCCCGGAAACAGGAAATTCTTTCTGCACGCTGGGAATATGTGGATTATGAACGGCACCTGCTCACTGTGCCTCTTTCCAAGTCCGGCAAAACACGCTATGTCCCTTTATCGGACGAAGCGATAAAAATTCTGCGCAGTATCCCCCGGGAAAAAGGCAGCCCATGGATTTTTCCCCAAAAAAACGGCAGTGGGCCCATCCGTTCTGTTTCCTACTTGTGGGACAGACTGCGGAACGAACTGGGCCTGCACGATGTGCGCCTGCATGACCTCAGGCATTCTTTTGCCAGTTTTCTGGTAAACGCAGGCTGCTCCCTGTACGAAGTGCAGCGCTGCCTGGGGCATTATGACCCAAGAGTTACCATGCGCTACGCCCACCTTAACTCCAAATCTCTTGTAAATGCTGCCAATAAAGTGGAACAAAGTGTGTACCATGACCCGCAGTAAGTCCCCATTTTCTGCTTTTGGCAGAAGGGATATTGTTGGGCAGAATTTTTTTACCTCCCAGCCCCTGTTCAAGGCATTGCCTGCTTGTATATTTCCCTTTCTTTAAGCAAAACTGGTATACCAAGCTTTTTCATTTGACTGCGTAATGTATTGGGGTTTATGCCTAAATACTGCGCAGCGCCATGTTCCCCCTGTATTCTGCCCTTACAGTGAAAAAGCGCTTCTTCAATACGACTTTTTTGTATATCAAATGTCTGTTTTGCAGAGCTTGTTTGGTGTGCACCTGCTTCATCCAAACACAGTGTTTTTCTCCCTGCATGTTTACTGGTAAGGAGTGAACGCTCTATCAGGTGCTCCAGCTCACGCACATTTCCCTTCCATATACGTTTATAACAGGCATGTATCACAGTATCTGTGAGTGCAGGCGGTGAGAGCATGCCCAATTCTTCTACTTTTTTGGCGTACAATGTGTGCACAAGAACAGGGATATCTTCTTTTCTGTTGCGCAAAGGGGGTACAACAATAGGAAAAATTGCTAACCTGTAAAGCAAATCCTGCCTAAATTTCCCCTCTTCCGCCAGTTTTGCTATATCTCTGTTGGTGGCAAAAATAAATCTGGCGTTTGTAACATATGTATTGGTACCCCCTACACGCCGGATTTCTCTGTTTTGCACAACCCTCAAAATTTTTGCCTGCGCTGTTAAAGAAAGTTCCCCTATTTCATCCAGAAAAAGTGTGCTGTTTTGGGCCTGTTCAAAATAGCCAATATGCACGGAAGCGGCGCCTGTAAAGGCGCCTTTTTCATGCCCAAACAGTTCGGAATCCATAAGATTTTCTGTAAGAGACGCGCAGTTTACCTTAATAATACGCGAGGCAGGTTTGCCAGACAGGTAGTGTATACTGTCTGCTACCAGTTCTTTGCCTACACCTGTTTCCCCAAGAATGAGCACAGGCACATGGCTTTGGGCCACACTTTCCACCTGCGAGCGTACCTGCTTTAAACCTTTGCATTGCTTGATGAGTTCGTAGGAATTTTGGAAAACATTAAGCGAAAAATCCGTGCTTATACCCGTGTATGTGGCAAAAAAGTTTTCCATCATACGCTGTAATGGTATGCGAAAAAGTTCTAAAATTTCTGCGTGTTCCTGGGTAAATTGGTTTTTTGCCAGAGACTGCAGATTCAAAGACACCATCAGCGTATTCTGGGTATACAAGGTTAACGCAAGCAAAGAGCGTGCGGGTGAATTGCGTAATGGCACAATAAAGGCCGCATTTTTAAGATCATTTTCTATATAGGCATTGTTTTTGTAATCAGTTGGCAAGTCACGCAGCGCAGTTCTCAGCTTACTGCTAAAATTGTGGTAATGGATTTCTCCCTCCTCAATAATAAGCCACGGGGAATAGCTGTTATCGTGGCTATCTACCATATAAAGCGTAAGTTTATAAAAATCCATGTACTTTTGTAAAAATGCGTAAAGTTGAAGAATAGCTTCTTCCAGACTGCAAGAACTAAAAATCTGGGTAAGGTACTGCAAAAGGATTTTGTCTGGTTCTTTCATACACGCCCCCTTTTCTTCACAGTATCATGGTTTTTCTGTGAAGAAAAGCAGTTTTTCACGCCCGGGATAATATTAAATCAAATTATATTTGCGTATTAGATACTATAATAAAGTGGAACAGTTCTTGCTTAGTTCCCATTAGCTTCATCTGTTTCTCATTAACCTAAAAGCGAGGATTGTATGTCTACACTCGGTCAATCTCCGTACCCATTTGATTTAATGATATCATTTGGGTGGATAGCCGCCTTTCTCCTGCTTGGTATTGTATGCAGAGTCGTTATCCCCTTTTGCCGCAAGTATATGATTCCAGCGTGTATGATCGGTGGTTTTCTGGGCTGTCTGGCTATTAATTTTGGCCTGCTTGATTTTGCAGGGGGCTATAAGCCAGAACTTAATAACCTTGAAATGATAATTTTCCACTTGTTTAACATGAGTTTTATTTGTTTTGGTCTTGCTGGTTTAGGTTCTACAAAGGGTGCTTCAAAAAAAATTATCAGAAACAGTATATGGCTTACCTTTCTTTCCATAGCCCACGGGGCCCTGCTGGTGATAACAGGCACCTTTGTTGTTGCAGGGTATAACATGATTTTTGGGACAAACCTGCTGGAAAGCGCCGGGCAATTTTTAGATTTGGGTTTCCGCACAGGCCCCGGCCCTGCCATGAGCACAGGCGCAACATGGCAGCAGGCCGGCTGGTCTGGCATGGTGAGTCTGGGCCTTGCTTTTGCGGCCCTTGGCTATATTGCCTCCATTGTGGTAGGTGTGCCAATGGCCAGTTACCTGATGAAGAAAAAAGGCATACTGGCTAAAGACGCCGCCATCCCGCGTGATGAACAACGGGGCATTTACGATGACGACAAGCGCCTTTCTGCCGGAACTATGCGCTTTATGCCATCCAATGTTGATACTATGTCGTTCCAGCTTGCGCTTATTATTTTTACCTATATTTTTGCCTTTCTCCTTAATACACTGCTTGGTATGTTTCTTCCGCCACAGTTGCGTGCCATTTTCTGGAGTATGTTTGCCTTTTTATTTTGCCTGCCCTGTGGGCTTATTGTCCGCCTGTTTATTCTCAAAAGAGTTCTTAAGGCAGACCATCTTTTTGATGCAGGTTGCCACACCCGTATTCTTAATATCCTTATTGATTTTATTGCTGTTGCCGCGCTTATTGGCATACAGATTGCCGTTGTGCGCGAATGGTGGGCGGTACTTATTATCGCATCTGTTGTTGGTGCGCTTATTTCTGCGGTTTATTACTGGTTTTATACACGCAAAAACGAAGAATTTGGGGAAGAGCGTTTTCTTGGGCTTTACGGAACAGCCACAGGCACGGTGACATCTGGTCTTGTGCTTGTGCGTATGGTTGACCCCGAATTTAAAAGCACAGTCCCGTATGAGCTGGGTTTAAAAGCATTACCTAATCTTGCTATTAATATCCCTCTTATGCCTTTATCTATCGCCCTTGTGTATTCTCAGGTTTTCTATAAAGGACCATGGACAGACCCTATTTTGTGGTTTGGTGGTATGTTTATAGTATGTTCGCTTATTGCATTATTACCCTTTTGGAAGGTAAACGGCAAAGAAGCAAAATTCTAACACTGTAAAAATGGAGAATAAAACAATGAAAAATGCTATTGTCGTTATGTTTGACAGTTTACAACACAACTATCTTGGGTGTTATGGTAACACATGGATAAAAACCCCCAACTTTGACCGGTTTGCGCGTGAAGGTGTGCTTTTTGAAAACTGTTATATTGAAGGTGTGCCTACAGTGCCTTGCCGACGTGCCATGCACACAGGCCGCTACACCCTGCCAATAGCAGGCTGGGTACCCCTGGCTATGGACGACACCACTATTGCCGACCTCTGCTGGGGCCGCCCTATAGATACAGCGCTGATTTTTGACTGCCCCATGTACAGATTACCCAAGTTTGGATACTCCCGCGGCTTTGACAAAGTATGGTTCCAGCATGGCCATGAAGGCGATAATGAATACTTTTCCAATGACCCGCTGTACCATTACAGCACTATGGACTTCTATGAAGAACATTGTATAGAAGCCGGCACACGAGTGCTTACAGAGGAATTTACCAAGTATCAGTTACACGAAACAGAATGTTTTCTGAAAGAAACACAATACTGGCGGGGAGAAGAAAACCAGCGTTGCCCCCGCACCATGAAAAATGCGGTGAAATATCTTCAGCAGGTAGACAGGAATAAACAGTTTTACCTGTGGGTAGACAGCTTTGACCCGCACGAACCTTGGGACGTGCCCAGTGTGTACGATGACACCATGGATTGCCCCTATGACCCCGGCTATAAAGGCAAAAATCAATTTAACCCGTATATCGCCCCTATAAGCGACGAAGTGTATTCTGCGGCAGAATTACACCATATCCGCATGTTGTACGCGGAAAAAGTAAGCATGTGCGACCGCTGGCTGGGTTACCTGCTGGACAATATCCGCTTGCTTGGTTTTGAAGAAAACACCCTTGTGATGGTTGTTTCCGACCACGGCGAACCTATGGGGTATGGCGAACACGGCCACGGCATTATGCGTAAATGTCGCCCCTGGCCCTATGAAGAACTGGTGCATGCGCCT
>CAZJOG010000149.1:0-6375 GCA_964547565.1 uncultured Desulfovibrionaceae bacterium | reverse complement strand
AGAAGGGCGTTTTTAATCTCGTCTATAGAACCGGAGCCATCCAGCTCTATATAGGTTGTGCCATCTTTTTGCGCCAGGTTTTTAAAGTAATACGCAGCGGCAAGTGTACCGTCTTTATCATTATAATAAATATCGTGGCGTTTGTTAATGGCGGCTGTATCCTGATCGTCCCCACGGGCAGTAAGAGAGCCCCCGCACACACGGCAAACATCACCCGCAGGTTTAATCGCATCAATATAAATATTATTGGGGTGATTATTATTGGTGGCACACAAACGGCGACCCATAATACGGTCACGCGCAACAGCACGGTCCAGTTGAATTTCCACCACATAATCCAGGTGCATGCCGGCTTTTTCCAAAGCTTCGCGCAGTTTACGCGCCTGCTCCATATTACGGGGGAAACCATCCAAAAGCCAGCCATGGGCGCCTTTTTCTTTCAAAATTTCCAGAATCATGGGAATGGTGATTTCATCGGGTACAAGGTCGCCCCTGTCCATATATTCTTTTGCCTGTATGCCAAGCGGTGTTTTCTGGTTCACATGCTGGCGAAAAACCGCACCAGATTCTATATGGGCCACGCCATATTTTTCCATAAGAAGCGCGCCTTGCGTCCCTTTACCGCTGCCATTCGGGCCAAAGATAAGAATATTCATATTTCCCCCGTGTTTGTGTAATGTTGGAAAACCTTATACTACTTTGCCTGAAAAGTTAAGTACAAATCCCCCTGCCAGGAAGCCACTTTTTTCCCCATGCCTTTCAAACGAACAGGTTTGCCAACCGCAAAATCTGTGGGGAGGGTGATTTCAATAGTGCGTAATTCGCCCCGTATACCAGCCGTGCGTATTTGCAGGCGTATACGGGCACCGGCAAATAGCGCGGTGGCAGGCATAAAAACCACCTGTTCTTCGTCTATCTGGTTGCGCAGCCAGCCCTTTACTTTGCTTTTAATGCCGCCTGTAAGATCCAGCGCGTACGCTTTATCCCCCCACTCCACCTGCAGTTTCCGGGGTTTGGCATTTTCCGGCGGCACACCTGCATCAGGAGAAGCGCTTTCCACATACACACTTTCCCCAGCAGCTGTCTGGGCGCGTAAATTTTCGTATACAGACCTGTGGGGTTCGTTCAGCACATTTTCAAACAGTTCATCGTGGCTGTTTTCTTTATATGCCTGTGCTGCCTGATGTTTTTTTTCTTTTTCATCTGCAAAAACAGAATGGCGGCTATAGGTGCGTTTGTGGCTTTCCGGTTTTTTGGAAGCCTCCTGACGGGCGGCCTGTTCCGCGTCAAAAGCGCGTGTGGCTTCTGCCCGGGCTTTACGGGCCAGTTCTTCTTCCCGTTTTTCCTGCTCTTTTCGTTCTTTGGCCGCTTTTTCCGCAGCTTCACGGGCACGGCGCAAAGCTTCTTCTTTTTCGCGGGCAAGGCGGGCTTCCCGCTCCAGACGTTCTGCCCTTTCCCGGGCTTCCCGTTCCCTTTTTTCAGCAAGCAGTCTTTCCTGACGGGCTTTTTCTTCCGCAATTTTGGCAAGGCGTTCTTTTTCCTGCCTTTCCATTTCTTGCTTAATTTTTTCTCTTCTTTCTTCTTCCCGTTTTTCCCGTTCGGTTTTTTCCCGCTCTTCCCTAAAAAGTTTTTCTGTTTCCTGACGCTGGCGTCTGGCTTCTTCTTTCTGGGCGCGCCTGGCCAAATCTTCTTCTCTGGCTTTTTGGGCAGCCTGGGCCATAGCCTCTTTTGCCGCTTTATCCGCTGCTTCTTTGCTTTCCTGCGCGCTTATATAATCTAAAAGCGCCACATAGGCTTCATTCAGCTCCTGAAACTGCCGGCCTGCCTCAGAACCAGCCTGTGGGTTCATATCCGGGTGCAACGCAAGAGCACGTTTTCTGTAGGCTTTTTTTACCTCCTCTAAACTTGCAGTTTGTGGCACCCCCACAATACGGCAACAATCTTTCAGGGAAGGGGCTTGCACGCGCTTCATGGCAAATCCCCAAGGCGCTGGATGGCAGCCGCGGGAAGGTCCTTTTTTTGCACACAAAGCGCAGAGCCTGCATGTTTTGAGTCGCAGGCAATAAGTTTATTTTTATGGAGATATTGATAGCCGGCTACGGAAAAATCTTCAAGCGATACATGAGGATTAATACCTGGGCAGTCTGTTTTTGCAAGGGCAAGGCTTAACGCGTCCACAAGATTACCGCGGAAATACGGCCAGGCGCGGCAGACATCCGGCCGTGCCTCATGCACACCACACCCGATGTTCGTTTTATAAAAAATACAAAACCCGTCTTCACCGGATTTAAGCGCAGGTTTGCCATTACGTTGTTTGGCAAAGGCAGCCAGAAAGTCTTGTTCCGCCAAATCCATAAAATTTGCAAGACGCGCAATATCATGGGGAGAAAGAATAATCCCCCCCTCCCCCTGGCAGCATACGCCGCACATGGTGCATGTAAAAACGTTTTGCATGGTGCATCCATAAGTATTGATAACTGTGCCCTGCATGGCGAGCTACACGCTACCCTAAAGACCTGCCAACCGCAAGTGTATTTTCTCCAGCAGAAAAAATACCTTGTTTGTTTTCCATACACAGCACGCCTGTTTTCTGCTCTTGCAGGAAAAACACTTCCCTGTTATACAGCCCTTTTCAGCCAGCCACGGGCTTTCCTTTTTTCCCCCTACACAACCATGCTTCCCCCTATACCATCCCATGCAGGCCGCCCGCTTACTGTCACACATGCCGGGCCTTTTACCACGGCCAAACTGGCCACACATGCCCTGAAAGAGGGGCATCCTGTTGCCATACTTACCCAAAACCGGGAAGAAATGCTTCTGATGAAAGGCCTGTGCGCCCTGTTTACACCAGAGCTTTCCGTAGGCGGAGAAAACAAAGGCAAAGCCCCCACACCTCTCTGGGAAAACCCGTGGGTTACACTGGGGCCTGTAAGCCGCCGTGCAGACAGAACAAACGCAAGCGAACGTGCCGCCTGGGCAGAGCGTATTGGCGCCCTGTACAGTATGGGCTACGGCGGCAATGGGCAAAGCGCCCGCGGCCTTATTACCACAGCGGATAACCTTTTATTGCGCCTGCCTCCTTTAGATTTTTTTGATGACCAGAACCTTGTGCTGCGTGTGAATGAAGATATTTCCCCGGAAATTCTGCTGGAACAGCTTGTGGCATGGGGATACCAGCGTGTTTCCATGGTGGCGGAAGCGGGTGATATGGCAAGACGCGGGGATATTCTGGATATCCTGCCTCCCGGGTATGAAAAACCTCTGCGCCTTGAATTTTTTGGGGATACAATAGACGCGCTGCGTGTGTTTGACCCCTCCACCCAGCGCTCTGTTGGCCAGTTGGAAGAAGCGGTCTTACTGCCTGTTACGCCTGTCCGCACGGGAAAAGCGGCGGAGAAAAAAATGCGCGACCGCTGGGCGCGTCTTTTCCAAAAAGGGCTGATGACAGAATTTGGGCAGGCAAGCCTTTTGCGTGCTCTGGAACAACAGGACATAAAACTTTTGCCCGGTGTGGTGTATGATGCACCTTCGCAATTAGAGTCCTGGCTTTCCCGCGACACAGTCTTTTTTTTACCAGGCCGCGCGGATTTGGACGAATGCCTGAACATGGCAGAAAACCACCTGCGTGAGCTTTTGGAAGAAGATGTGGAAAACGGCCGTCTTATCCAGCCATTTTCTTTTGCCGCGCGGGACACCCAGTCCTGCCTGACCATGCTGGAAGAAAAACGCCGTGTGTATTTTGAACCTTTGCATATGGGGATGGAAGAAACAGGCGCCGGCAAAGAAGACGTGCAGCGCCTGGATGAGCGCACCTACCATTCGTTTGAGGATGTGTTCCCCAACCATGTGGATACAGCCAGACCCTGGCAGGAACTTGTGGCGGCCTTGCGGGCCTGGTCGCGGGAAAAACACCAGATTATTCTCGCCTTTGCTTCTGAACGTGGCCGCCAGAAATTTCTTAAATTTGCGGAAGAAGACGGCCTTTTCCCCGCCTTACGCTACGATGCAACAGCCAAAGGTTTGTACGCGCTTGTTGCCCCTCTTACACGCCACGGTGCAGAACTGAAGTGGGAAAACACCCTTATACTGGTGGAAGATATTCTCCAGCCCCGCACGGAAAAAGGCCGCGCTGTTGCCACAGGTGCGTTTAAAGGGCTGGATAATTACGATGGCCTGAACCCGGGTGACTTTCTTGTACACCGCGATTACGGCATAGGCCGTTTTGGCGGTCTGCAGCGTATGTCCATTGGCAAAAGTGATGTACAAAATGACTATCTTTTGCTGGAATACGCAGATAATGCCCGCCTCTATCTGCCTGTTGATCGCCTGAACATTGTACAGCGTTTTAAAGTGTCGGAAGGAACGCCCACACTGGATAAACTTGGGGGCGCGGGCTGGTCGTCCAGCAAGGAAAAAGCCAAAAAAGCCGTAGAAAAAATCGCGGCTGATTTGGTGGAAATGTACGCCTGGCGTAAGGTTGCCAAAGGTTTTTCTTATTCCCCTCTGGGAGAAATGTACCGCGAATTTGAAGCCTCTTTTGGTTTTGAAGAAACACCGGATCAGGCCAAAGCTATACAGGATGTTCTGGACGATATGGAAAAGCCGGAACCTATGGACCGTCTGGTCTGCGGGGATGTAGGCTTTGGCAAAACAGAAGTGGCCCTTCGTGCGGCTTTTCGTGCCGCGTGTGATGGCAAGCAGGTGGCTTTGCTCTGCCCTACAACAGTTTTGGCAGAACAACACTTCCAAACCTTCCGTGCCCGTCTTGCGGGTTTTCCCATCAATGTGGGCTTACTCAGCCGTTTTGTGCCAAAATCCAAACAAACGGAAACCTTACAGGCTGTAGAAAAAGCCCAGATTGATATTCTTATTGGTACCCACCGCCTGCTTTCGCAGGACGTTAAAATCCCCAATCTGGGTTTACTTATTTTAGATGAAGAACAGCGTTTTGGTGTGCGGCACAAAGAAAAACTTAAGCAGCTCAAAAAAAACGTGGATGCTCTTACCCTTACGGCCACCCCTATTCCACGAACCCTGCAACTTTCTATGTCCGGCATACGGGAACTTTCTGTTATAGAAACCGCCCCGCCGGAACGTAAACCTGTGGCCACCGCCCTTATTAACCGCGATAAAAACACCCTTTGCCAGATACTGGCGCGGGAAATAGAGCGCGAGGGGCAGGTTTTTTGGGTGCATAACCGTGTTATGGGTCTGGAAAAAGTGGTAGCATTTGTGAAGGAACTTGCGCCCCATGCCCGCGTGGGTATGGCGCATGGTCAAATGGGCGAAAAAGAGCTGGAAAGTACCATGCACAAATTCTGGCATGGGGAACTGGATATTCTGGTTTGTACCGCTATTGTGGAATCTGGTCTGGATTTTCCGCGCGCAAACACCCTTATTGTGGACCAGGCGCAAAACTTCGGGCTTGGTCAGCTTTACCAGCTAAGGGGCCGTGTTGGCCGCTCAGACAGACAGGCCTATGCGTATTTTGTCCTGCCGGAACACCACAGTCTGACAGAAACAGCGGAAGAACGCCTGCGTGTTATTCTGGAAATGGATTATCTGGGTGCAGGTTTTCAGGTGGCTATGGAAGACTTGCGTATCCGCGGGGCAGGGAATATTCTGGGTGAAGCGCAGTCCGGGCATATCACCCGCGTGGGTCTGGAGCTTTTTCTGGAAATGCTGGAAGACGCTGTTTCACGCCTGCGTGGTCAGGGTGAGCTTTTACGCACAGAAACGGAAATAAACCTTGGCCTGCCCGCCCATATACCGGAATTTTATATCGCGGATGGGAAAGAACGTTTAAAATATTACAAAATGCTCTCCGCTATGCAACAAAGCCGCGAAGATACTATTATGGAACTACGCGACCGCTTTGGCCCCCTGCCAGAAGAGCTGGATACCTTCCTTGCCGTGCTGGATTTAAAGGACGCGGTGAATACACTGGGTGTAGCCCGCGCCGATATTTATCCAGAACGTGTGCGCCTGACCTTTATGGAAAACCAGACAAAAGTGAAACCGGAAAAACTGGTCGGCCTTGTTACGCACCATACGGAAAGGGCCAAACTTTTCCCGCCTGCAGGCCTGGAAATACGTTTAAAAATGGATCTTCCCCTTGGCAAACGTCTGGCAGAAGCCCGGCTTTTTGCCCAGCAACTTGCGGAAAACCCGGCATAAACCCCGGTACATGGTGGTGGTATGAAAACCCTAATTTTCACCTGCCTTTTTTCCTTTTTTTGTATTGTCCCTGCTTTTGCAGAAACAATGGAGCAAAGGGAAGAAAACATTAAAACCCGTTTTTTTAATACCATTGAGGAAGGCTTGGACTGGATATCCGGTGAAACAACAGCCGCACCCGGCGTTGTTGCCACAGTC
>CAZJOG010000148.1:0-6408 GCA_964547565.1 uncultured Desulfovibrionaceae bacterium | reverse complement strand
TGGGGGGGGGGGGTACAAAAAAAGCCCCCGTGTGGGGGGCTGGAAAATACTAGCTAACATAAAAAAACTATTCTTGGCCTTGAAGCTTGCGTTGAGATGGGGGAACATCGTTTGGAATTTCAGAAAGCGAGTAGTGGCGCTTTTCTTTACGTGGCGTACCTTCACCAAGTAAAATAGCATGTTGTATTTTTTGGGCGGTAAAATAAACTTCAACATGTAAATTACGCTGCACAGTACGGTTATTTGCTGTGCTTTCGTCTACTGCCCGCAAAATTTCTTTGCGAGATTTTTCATCCATGCGCAAAAGTGCTGTTACTACCTTATCACCTTGTGAAAGGTTAAAACCTTGGTTGCCCGTCTGTAAAAGAAGACCTGATAGAAAGTATAAACCATCAGCAGAAACATGGTACACTGTTTCATCTGGTCGCTTAGATGGCAAAATACCTAAAAAATCATCTTTGGGTAAACTTGCAGAGCCTTCTCCTATGCGTATTGCATCTTTTTTCCGCAAAGCCTTTGCAAAACGACGAACAGGTAAAGCTGGGTCTTGGTTATGGGCAAGCATATCCTCGCTTACACTTTGCACAGACTTTTTACCGTTTTCTAAAATTTGGTCAGGGCTTTTAGCAAGTAAGGCTATAAGGTTTTCTTCATGTTCAATTTGGCGCATTTTAACTTGGGTATCCAGTTCTGCCTGTAGGCGCTTAAGACTGACTTCTGTTCTGTTTTTATCAATTTTACCGTATATCCAATAAGCTCCTACTCCAAGGGCGCATAAAATTCCCACAAGGAAAAGTGTTATTTGACCAGGGCTCATAAGTTTCATTGCCTCCAAAACATACGGGCTTAAGTCGAACCAGTTTAAATCTGAACCCTTTTCCACTTTTACACGCAAAGATGCCTGGCTTTTGCTTGGAAAGCGTAAACCTTGCTCTTTCCATATAGCGTGCATTTGCTTTTCAAGATCACACATGAGTTTAGCGGCTGGCAAACCCATACGGCCATCATAACCCGAACCACAAACTGCAACAGGGACAAAAACTTTTACGCCTTTTTTGTCTACCATATCCCAAATTTCAGGTTCAGTTTGAGCTAAAGAAAACAGGCTAAGTAAATCTTCAAGGCTTTCAATTTGTATTCCCGCCATACCTAACCCCCAAGCTACAGGTTAATATGTAGTTCGTCTATTAACAGGCGTTAATAATCACTTTTTTGTCTTTCCTCGCGTAATATTCTGTATACCTTACCCCGCCGTAGCCATATCCTCTTGTTTCACAACGCCCACTTCCGCCGTGCCCATGGCTATCTCCAAAGCATGGTGCAAGCGTTCGTTTGATACCCTTAGGTCTGCGTTCTCTTTTAAAAGGGAACGCATTTCTTTTTCCAGTTCACGCATTTCCCTATGAAGCTCTAAAGCCTCGCCTGTCTCAGTAGCAGCGGAAATAGGGGGCTTCTGCTCTTCTGGTATGGGGGCAGGCTCTTCATTCAAAGGGGGGCAGATATTTTGTGTGGGAGTAAAACCATTTAGTAGCCATCCTGTTGGTACACACGCATCTTTTTCCATTTTGTGCAAAATGCTACTTGAAGGAATGGCGGTATCCCCTTCCCACTTGGCGAGTGTATTCCTATGAACATCGTACTTAGAAGCGAAATCATCCCTCGATTCGTTCCCCCGAATGGCGGCTATTCTCTTGCCTAACGTGTTCATTTCAACCATCCTAAAAAAATAATATGCAAAATACACAAAATTAAGTTGACAAAATGCACACGGAAGTGCAAATTGAACTCACGAGCGGTTGAAATTTCAACCCACGCAAAATTTACCAGACCGCACGGCTGGGGTCAACGTCCGAAGTATAGGTAAGTTTGGACGGTATGGAATAAAACCTGTGGATAGTATGGAGAGAAGGTATGGAAATGTATACGCTAAGGCTGGGGTTTCGTTATGGGGTTAAGGGTACTGCTAGCAAAAAAATGAAGCAACTTTATGGAAAAAGGGCGCATGTAGAAACACAAGGCATAAAAGGCAGGTTTGAGGAAATTGTGGAGCTTACCCCCACGAACCTGGCTTTGGTAAAAAATCAAGAAGGGTTTTGGGACATTAGCGTTAGCTATACCTTAAAAGAAATTTTGGTGGCTGTTTTGGGTTTAAATAAACAGCTTGCTTATGTTCCTTACTTAGAGGTTGCCCACTGGGAAAACGCCAGCACGCCACCTGAAGGGGAATTGGTGGAAGTGAAAGTTGATCTTCTTACAGGCAAAAGCACGGCACGAGTTATACGGGAAGAGGTAACGGGTGCGAAAAGTTCGAAAGCGGAAGAAATACTGGCTTCCAGCTATGCCAAAGAGCCTATTGGCAAGCCGGCAAAACTGCCAACAATAGAAGATTTTCTTGAACTTGGAAAAGCTCTTGATGAAATGTTTAATAAAATGGTTGAAGTGGGCTTTACAAAAGAAGATTTTGCGCCCCTTGCCACACTTTTAGCCCCCCTTGTGCGGGCTGTGTATGCGGAACTTAAGCGCACTGCCCCGCCACTGCCTAACCACGCAGGCTTCACCCATTCGTTTCCCGCTACCCCATTTTCACACGGTAGTATGACACCTCCGCAGCCCAGCACTTTGGAAAGGCTGCTGGGTTAAAAAGGAGAAAAGCATGAAAATTTTTATGCGTAAAGCACCTGTATCTCATCAAACCCTCAAAGACTTTTTGGTGGTTATGCACCAACAAGTTATGAGCCGTATTTACTGGGCAAAACCAAACACCGAAGGCATGGTGGCAAGTGCATTAATGGCAAATGCCACCACCCACGCCGATGTTTTTTTGGATAAGGATTGCAACGTGGTGCAAGAAAGCGAAAAAGTAGCCACCTTACACTTAACAATCCAGTACCAGCTAAAAATTGATGAACTTGAAAACAATAAGGATTAAGCCCCGCCAAGTTTTTCCCATGTGTCAAAGCTGGATTTAGAGGGGCTTAGGTAGGCTTCATACAAGGCTTTCACTTTCGCAGGGTCTTGAGAAACACAACTTGCAAGGGTGAGAACAGCAGCAACAAGGTGACGGTCTTTTTTATCATCCGCCAAACTTACATCAAATGCTTTTTCGTCCATAACACGGCTCCTTTGGCTCGGTTTTCCGAGGTTAATGTTGGCACAATAACTTTACCAAAGGAACCGTAGTTATACAAGCAAAGAGGTAACGAGGTTTACCATGCGGCAACTTTCATTTTTTGAAACAGAAAACAGGCGGGTTTCTCACATTGCTGGGCTTACCACTGTTCTGCGTGCGGCTATGAACCGTGCGGCTGCCGCCTCGCCCTTATCCCGTGTGCAAATTGTAGAGGCTATGAACAACATAGCGCGTGAAGCTGGCGTGCGCATGACGCAAGGCAGCGCAAAAACCATAAGTTTAGATACACTTGAAAAATGGCTTAACCCAGAAAGCCCAAATGTTCCCAGTCTATTAGCTATTGAGGTTTTTATGCAGGCAGTTGGTGACACTTCACCCCTTGCCGCATGGGTAAGCCTGCATGGTCTGGAAATAATGGGTGGACAAGATAAAACCTACCGTGATTATGGCAAAGCACTCTTAGAAAAGGAAGCCATAACAGAAAAAGCACGGGTGTTAAAAAGCAGAATAAAGGAGGAAGGTATATGACCCCTGCACAAATAATTCAAAGGGGTAAGGGCAAGGGGCGTGACTCTTGGGCAATTCGCGCTTTTTTAAGCGCGCAAGGGTTGAATATGAGCAGTGTAGCGCGCCTTGCTGGCACATACCCGCAGGTAGCGCAGGAAACCATACGCGGCACACGAAACAACAGACGGGTTCTTGTAGTCTTAGAAACTCTGGGTTGTCCAGAAAATTACCTGTACGGCAAAGAAAAAGCCGCATGAAGAAGGAATATACAATGAACATGGGCCTTTTACAAAAACAATACCCAAACGTGCAAATAGGTTTGAAACACGATGGCAAAGGCTGGCGCACGCGGGTAACAGGTGCAGAAAACCGCCTTTCCACAACAACCAAAAACATTCCCACATACAACCAGCTTGCTGTTTTATGCCAGTTAGCAAGCCAAAACCCTTTCACCAGTCCTTATGGAGGAGAAAACCATGTCTAAAGAAAACAAAACCGTATTAGAAAACGTGCAGGAAGCACAAGTAGAAGCCACTGCAGTGCAAATCCTGCAAAACACGCCCCTTTTATACCTTGCAAGTCCCTACACAGGCACACCCGTGCAACAAAAATGGCGGGAACAGTGTGCCGCAGAAGCGGCGGCATGGCTTCTTAGCCAAGGTGTGCATGTAATAAGCCCCATAGTGCATGGGCATAGAATAGATGCAGTGGCACAAACAGAAGCGTGCGGCATAATTGAGCCAGATACTTGGTATGATTTGGGCTTAAACCTGCTTAACCGTTGCGATGGTTTAGTTATTCTTAATATCCCCGGCGTTACGGAATCTATGGGTATACATTTGGAAGTCGACGAGTTGGAAGCAGGCAAGCCTATCTATATTCTTAACCAAACCACCCAGGAAAATGGTGGCTGGCGGTTGGAATGTGATGTCCCCATAGAGCGTATTATGGAAGTTTTGGGAGAAGATGCACCGGAATATGAGGGGTAGGCTATGGATGCGTCAGATACACACTGCAAGGCCACCGCCGCCGATAGTAAAGCCGCGAGTGTACGCCGTAGCCATAAAATAGTGGAACTTCTTGCAGGCAGGTTTTTTGACGGTGTAAGTAATAAAGAACTGGCGCAAGCGTTAGGCACACACCCCGTAAATATATGCAGGGATTTAGAAGTGCTTGCTGAAATTGGCTATGTAAAAAAGCTGGAAAATGGGCGCTGGGCGCTTACAGCCCGCCCGCTTGGCATTATGCAGGCCTACACCCAACAGTACGAAACATTGCAAACAAGAATGAACGAAACCACCCGCAGTATTATGGCGTATGCCAGCCAAACCCGAAGATAAAGGAGCAAAAAAATGGCAAATATACAACAAAAAAAAGAGCTTGAACTTTTACCGCAAGAAATAGAAGAAGCGCTTAACCAAAATTTGGATATTGCCCGCAAGGTGGATGCCGTGCGTGTGGAGCAGGAAAAACTCCGAACGTGTTCGGAAAAAATACAGTTTGAGGCAGGTAAATTAGTAGGGCAAGTGCAATCATTAAACCTTGTAAAAAGCTACGCCGATACAGGTAGACTGGTGATTTTACAACAGATTAAAGAGAGCAAAGCTTATAAGGGAATGCAGATACCGCAAGAAGACGGCACTATGTTTTCTCCGAACGGGTTCGGAGAATTTTGTGAAAAAGCTTTAGGCTGTTCACGTGACAAAGTGGAAGAAGACTTAAAAAACCTACAGGTTTTTGGCGAAGAATTTTTGCAAGCCGCAAGCAAAATGGGGCTTGGCTACCGTGAACTTCGCAAGCTCCGTGCGTTGCCGGAAGGGGAAATAGCGCAGGTTTTGGAAAGCGAGGCTCTTACTACCAATGACCCCGAAATTTTGAAAGATTTAATTGAAGAAATTGCTGCCAAACAAGCCAAAACAAAAAAGGAACTGGAAGAAACCAAAGCCAACTATGAAGCGGCGGGTAAGGTAAGCGATGAAGTGAACAAAAAACTACGCAAGGCAAAGGAAGAACTTACCAAGCTGAAAAACATAGCGCCGGATGAACAGGCAGAAGTGCAGGCAGAAAAAGAAAAAAACGCCCTTGCAACGCTTAATAAGGAAGCATTAGAACTTTTAGGGTTTTTTGGGCGTTATGTTGCCCATGTGCGCGGTATTTTTGAAGAAGAAAACCTTTCCCCTGCCAGTGCGGAACTTGTTACCCAATTAACCAGCGGGATATGCCGCCAGTTTGCGGACGAACTCATAACTGCGGGCATAGATATTGATTTTAGAGTGCTTGTTTACCCCAGGGAGCTGGGCAATATAGCCCTGCGTGGGGATAGTGAGGGCATTAATGAAGGTGGGGAAGGTGTGTAATGGGTCTATTTCAAGAACTGCAAAACACGGAAAAAATGCTGGAAATTATCGCCTTTCTTTGCAACTCACTAGGTAGTACAGACGCTTGTACACTTAAGCTAAAAATTCCAGGCATAGTGTGCCTTGGCGGAAAATGTGCAGAGTGCTGGTTTGATACCGCGCTTCTTGCTACAAAGGAAAAATAACTATGCACGCCCATGCCGAATTTTTTGTTACCCTTAAACACTCGTTAGAGCTTGCCCCACAAGGCCAGCGTGGCGGATTGGTGGAAAATGCCGCCACCTTCTTGGGTATAAGCAAAGATACGGTGTACCGCAGGCTGGGGGAAATTGGCTTTAAAAGTGGGCGGAAAGTTCGGGCAGACAAAGGCAAGCTTAGTGTAGATGAAGCATTGGCGGTACAGGCCGCTGGCCT
>CAZJOG010000147.1:0-6432 GCA_964547565.1 uncultured Desulfovibrionaceae bacterium | reverse complement strand
CTTTGCATCACTGAGTTAGAGGTTTTGGCTTTTTGTGAAATCGCTGTTTCTGAGTGAGACAAGATACCAAAGCAGCGTGGTGGAAGCAGGTGTGAAATAGGTTGTGCCCTGAAGCTGTATTTATTTATTACAGATACTTCATTAACAATGCCGTATCCAAGACCGTACTGCACCATAGATAAAACACTTGCAAAATATTTTACCCTTTTGAATGGGTAAAACTTCTTGCCATACTGCTGAAAAAGTGTTTCCAGCTCATTATTTTGATAGGTGTCTATTTGTGGGACAATGAGCCTGAAGGCAGATAGAAATTCAAAGTCTATATGTTCAGGAAGAGGAATATCGTGATCCTTTGCGCATATAAGATATTGTGTGGTTTGATACCACGGTTCAAATCGTAATAACGGGTCATACTCCGCCTGGGTGACTATTGCCAGGTCAGAAACCCCGCGCAGAACATCCTGGGCGGCATCCATGTAAAGCTGCAAGCGCGGCGTGAAGGGAACAACTGTACGTCACAGAATGAATGCGGTTAAGCGTTTTTTCAACTGGTGCTATGAAAACGGCCACGTGGAAGAAATGCCACGTTTTCCCAAACTCCCTGCTCTGGATACGGAAAAATTCATTCCGCCAACACCAGAAGAACTGGATCGTCTTCTTGCAGTTTCTCCGCCACATATCCAGCGGGTTATCCTTTTAGGTTCCCAGTTTGGAATGCGCGTTGGAGATTCTGAGCTTTTTAGGCTGCGTTGGGAAGATGTAGACACAGTGGCAAAACTCATGGGACACACCACGCCCACAATGGTTCTTACACACGACCAGCACGTTATGGATAAACAGAAAAAAGCCACGGTAGAAAGTCTGCCTGAACTGCATTTTATCCTACCCACAAAGGAGCCCCTGTATGACCAAACTTGTATGTCCAAAAAAAAGGGGTTCCCAGCTTTCGCTGAGAACCCTTGATTTTATGGCTCCCCGAGACGGACTTGAACCGCCAACCTAGTGATTAACAGTCACCCGCTCTGCCGATTGAGCTATCGGGGAATGTGACAAAGAGATGTCTACCGTGGATTGGGCATTTCGTCAAGTAAAAAGTTAGTCTGCTTGCATCTTTTCTATAACGTATTGTTTAATCATGTTTATTTTTGGCGTTAAACACGGCCTCACGCATGGCTTTTTCCGCTGCAGGCATAACAGGGACATTGGAGTAATAAAGCTGGGCATTATCCACGCCGTATTTTTCTTCAATCGCACGGTATTGCCCAAGAGGCGTCACATCCAGCCCCCATGGGGCTATCACATAAATCAAAAGGAACAAAAAACCAATGCCTGCGGCCAGTTGCAGCCAGGCTTTCAGGCGGGATTTTACAGGAGGTAGACAGGAAGAAGGCATACATTTTTCCCAAAAAGTAGCAGAAAAAAAAGAGAGAGGCATACCCACTATCTGGTACAAGCGGCATGGATTCCACCTCTCCCGCATATACGGAAATATTCTATATATTCGCGGTAATTTCCGGGAATACCAGATAGAACATAATATACGCCATAAGAAGTGTCAGGCACAAGTTCAGCGTTTGGCCGCATGCATAAAGAATAACCGGTTTGCCGCCTTTAAAATAGTGGGCAAGCGCGCGGAAGTTTGTGGCAAGGCCAATGGAAATAAAGGCCAGAGCAAAACACCAGCCACGCAGGGGGACAGTCATTTTATTCACGCCTTCCGTGATAAGCGCCGTACTCATATCCGGGCCAAGGCTACCACTCAGCAGAGAAAAAATAATGGAGGCACCCACAAAACCCAGCACAAATTTGGGGAAACGGTGCCATATTTCCAGCACACTTACACGCTGGCCCGGCACATTATCTACCCGCGCTGTCCAGTAAATAGCCACAAAAAAGGCGGTAACGCCAATAAGAATATTCTGGATCATCTTAACAGTTGCCGCCACATAAATACCCTTATCCCCCAGTACAGCGCCTGCGGCTGCCACGGCACCGGTTGAGTCTATAGTGCCGCCAATCCAGGCACCACCCAAAATAGCGCTGGACATACCATTAATGGTTTCCGGGAAAAAGGCCTTAATTATCATAGGCTGAAAAATCATCATCAAGGCTGTAAATGTAAGGGAAAGACCAATGGAAAGCGTAAGCTCTTCTTTTTTGGCTCTGCACGCTGCGGCCGTAGCAATAGCGGCAGATGTACCACAAACGGACATATCGGAAGAAATAACAATATTGAGTGTTTTAGAAGGAATTTTCAGCACTTTCTGGCCAAAAATAAATGTAGAAACAAGAACAATCGGCGTCACAATCCACGCCACAAAAATACCCGGTGTGCCTATTGCCAAAATTTTATCAAAAAGCACTTCCGCACCCAGCACAACCAGACCAGTTTTAATGTAAAACTCCACCTGCACAGCGGGCATAAGCCACTTGGGCGTGCCAATGGTATTAGCAATCAACATGCCTACGGCAATAGAAAAAACTTCCGCATTAAAGCCATAGTGCCTTAAATCGCTCTGATTCCCTAAAATATTCGCAAGCACACAAAGCAGGTACACCCCTATAAAACCCAGCAAAAATTTAGTAGGCTTAAAGCCCATAGCCGCTGCGCCCACACAAAAAATAAGAGACAATATAACACCCAGCACTAAAAGACCAGGAACAAGATTGTACGGCTTTACATGGGCCTTTGTTTCTGCTGTATCCGCTTTATTTTTTGCGCTGCGCCATGCGTCTATTTTTACTTCCGCCTCCGCATTTAACACAGTGTCCGTATACCCTGCACCTGCTGCCGCATTTTGGGCAAGCGTGGCTTCCGCCAAAGCGGCCTCTTCCTGCGCGCGGGCTTCTTCCGCGGCGGGTTTTGCTTTGTCACTGCGGGCTTCTGCCTTTGCAGGCGAAAGGTACAAAGATTCCAGGGGGTTTGTTGTCCACTTGGCAGGTGTTTTAAGGTAGGTGGCAATAAACTTTGCCGCAGGCGCATCACTGCCTTTTAGTTTTGCGCTGGCATCTTCTGTTTGATAATATTCTATTGTTTTAAAAGGAAGTTCATCCAAAGTTGCCATCTGAGCCGTATACGCGCCCATTTTTTCCGTTATTTGCGGGGTTGGCTGGCCAAATGTCCAATAGGCCACAAATAAGAGAAAAAAACCAAGCCAGATTGCCAGGTAGTCTTCCTTTGTCCACAGGTCGGAAAATTTACTCTGCGCACAATCAATCACAATATCATCTGCCATACAAACTCCTTCATTAACTGGGCGAATACGCACAAGACATTACCACGATGGTATAGTCAAAATTACAGATGTTTGTCAAGTTAATGAGAACCATTGCGGGAATAAACACCCTGTCTCTTGCTGTTTCCCCCCCTCTCTGTTATCTTCATGACACAGCAAAACAAAAACAGCCGCGCGTATCTGCTCGCGATATACACAGCAGCCTCCCGCCACAACACGTCATGCTTCCATTCCTCAAAAATAAGGAGCCATTATGGCACTTTGTCCATCCGCCCCCACACCACCCCCCGTGTCCACTTCCTTTGGTACAGGCGCCACCGGGGGAATCTGCGGGAAAGAATACCCGCCCGGAGTTCTGGATAGCCACAATGGTTTCCCGGATCATCCCAATAACGAAGGTATTCTTGACATCCATTACAATTACACCAATGCCTCCTTCCGCTTCCCCGCAACAAATGAACCTGGCTACTGGCGTTACCGCTCCCTTTTCCCTATACCCTTTAATGCCCCTGTTCCCCCCTTGCTGACCGGCATGACCCCCCTCTACCATGCCGAAAACCTTGCACGGGAAATTGGCATTGCCCAGATTCTGATAAAGGACGACACCCGCGAACCCACAGCCTCCTTTAAAGACCGCGCCTCTGCCCTTGCGGTTGCCATTGCCCGCCACAGGAATGCCCCGGTTATTGCCACAGCCAGCACAGGCAATGCTGCAGCCGCCCTTGCCGGCATGGCCGCCTCCATGGCTATGCCCTGCGTGCTTTTTGTGCCCAAAAGCGCCCCACCTGCCAAGCTGGCCCAACTTCAAGCCTATGGCGCGCGTATTGTTCTGGCAGAAGGCCCCTATGATCTGGCCTTTGAATTATGTATGCAAGCCTGCGAACAGGAAGGCTGGTACAACCGTAACACTGCCTACAACCCTGCCATGGCGGAAGGCAAAAAAACAGTCGCCTTTGAAATTTGCGAACAACTGGGCTGGGAAAACGCGCCGCCTACAGCCGTTTTTGTCGGCACAGGCGATGGCTGCATCCTTGCCGGCATCCACAAAGGCTTTAAAGAACTCAAACGTATGGGCATTATACCGCGTATACCCCGCCTCTTTGGCGTGCAGGCCGCCGGCAGTGACTGGCTGACCCAGGCTTTTGAACAAGGCCAAACCAGCCCCGAAGCCCTGCTTGCCAAAGCCCCCATCACCGCCCACACCATAGCGGATTCTATTTCTGCCGGCCTTCCCCGTGACCGTGTAAAAGCCATGAACGCCGTTACCCAAACAGGTGGCGCCTTTATCCGCGTGACAGACGAAGAAATCCTTGCCGCTATTCCCCACCTTGCCCAAAAAACTGGTGTGTTCGCTGAACCCGCAGGTGCGGCCTCCCTTGCCGGGCTTCTTAAAGCCAAAGCAGAAGGCCGTATTGCCCCCTCAGAAACCGTGTGCCTTCTTGTCACAGGTTCCGGCCTCAAAGACATCCACTCCGCAGAAAAATCCGCAAGCCTTCAACCCTCTTTTTCCCCCTTGCTGGCAAACAGCAAAAACCTCTCCTCCATTCTGGAAAAAGTAAAATCTACCCTTCCCGCCTGTTAATACCCCCATTCTACCCCATAAAAGGAAACACCATGTATCCCCCACACATTGACCTTTCCCTCAACCCGCAAGGCCTTGAACATGCCCTTGCCCGCGCCCGCGAAAAAAATATCCTGATCCCCACCTTTGCCCAAATGCGTGACCCCGAAACTATCCCGGATTCTGTCAAAAAACGCCTGGCCTCCGTTGGCCTGTGGGATATTGACCCCATCAACCTCTTCCGCATTACCTGGAAAAATGCCCCCCAGGCCAGTGGCGGCGGCTTTGGCGGCGTTAACCATATTGTGCTTCCCCCCTCCCTTACAGGCGTTAAAGCCCGCATTGTGGCACTTACAGGGAAATGGTTCCCCACAGGTGCCCACAAAGTTGGCGCAGCCTTTGCCTGCCTTGTGCCCCGCCTTGTGACAGGCCAGTTTGACCCTACACGCCAAAAAGCTGCCTGGCCCTCCACGGGTAACTACTGCCGCGGTGGCGCGTATGATTCCGCCCTCCTTGGCTGCGAATCTATCGCCATACTCCCCGAGGGTATGAGCCGCGAACGCTTTGAATGGCTGGAAAAAGTGGCCGGGCAAGTTATCAAAACCCCAGGCTGCGAATCCAATGTCAAAGAAATTTTTGATACCTGCCACCATCTGCGCGCCTCTGGCGACGATGTTATGATTTTTAACCAGTTTGAAGAATTCGGCAATTACCTCTGGCACTACAGTGTCACAGGCCCCGCCATGCAGGAAGTGCTTACTTCCCTTGCTACAGGCCCTCAAGGCACCCGCCATATCCGCGGCCTCATTTCCGCCACAGGCTCCGGCGGTACTATTGCCTCCGGCGATTACCTCAAAAATGCCTACCCCTGGCTCAAAATTGCCGCCACAGAAGCTCTGCAGTGCCCTACCCTGCTCCAAAACGGCTTCGGCGACCACCGTATAGAAGGCATTGGCGATAAACATGTGCCCTGGGTCCATAATGTCAAAAATACCGACCTCATCATCGCCGTGGACGACAATGCCCCCGTCAATGGCATCCGCCTCTTTAATACAGACGCAGGCCGCGAATTCCTCAAATCCCAACAAATTCCCCAAAACCTTATAGACCAGCTTGACCTCCTTGGGATCTCCGGCATCGCCAATGTCATAGCCGCCATCAAATTCGCCAAATACTACGAATTGGGCGAAGATGACCTTGTCATGACTATCGCCACAGACTCTATGGAACTCTATAAGTCACGCCTGGAAGAAATGGACGCAGAACGCGGCCCCTTTACCCCCCTCGACGCCGCCCTTACCTTTGAACGCTCCCTTATCTCCCAAAATACTGCCGATATGCTGGAACTTACCTACCCGGAACGTAAACGTGTCCATAACCTCAAATATTACACATGGGTGGAACAACAAGGCAAAACCTACCAGGAAATACTGGCCCAGTGGGATGACCCCAACTACTGGGACACAATCCCCACCCTCCTCCCCAAAATCGACACCCTGATAAACGAATTCAATACAAAATCCGGCGTCAAGCTGTGAGGGGAAAAGAGGAAAAAGGGAACAGATATTGGGGGGGGTAACCCCCCCCAAACCCCCTTATTGCCGTGAGTATGGCGGCTTGACGCTTGCTTCGCAA
>CAZJOG010000146.1:0-6490 GCA_964547565.1 uncultured Desulfovibrionaceae bacterium | reverse complement strand
ACCATACTCACTCCAATTAACGTTTTTTTGGAGAGGGGAAGGGGGGTCTGGGGGGCAGGGGAGAGGTTTTTTTGTCCACAAAAAAGTCTCTCCCCTGCCCCCCAGCGCACGCCTATTCCTCCCCCATAAAACATTCATCGCCCAAACAGTGGCAGGCCACAAAGTGGTTAGGGGTAAACTCCACCATGGGCGGGTCAATGGTTTCGCACAGCCGCACATGGACAGGGCAACGGGGGTGAAAGCGGCACCCGCCTGGCGGGGAAACAAGGGAAGGCACAGAGCCTGGGATAGAGGGCAGGCTTTCCCGTGTGTGCCCAATAGAAGGTATGGCGTTAATAAGCCCGCGGCTGTAAGGGTGCAAAGGGTTTTCAAAAAGCTCCAGCACGGGGACAAGTTCCACAATTTTGCCGGCGTACATAACAGCCACACGGTCGCACAGGGCAGCCACAACACCCATATCGTGTGTTATAAAGAGGGTAGAAACGCCACGTTCCCGCGTAAGATTATTAAGGAGAGCAAGTACCTGCCCCTGCACGGTAACATCAAGGGCTGTGGTGGGTTCATCTGCTATAAGCAGGGCAGGGTTACAGGAAAGTTCCATAGCTATCATCACACGTTGGCGCATACCGCCGGAAAGTTCGTGCGGGTATTTGGAGAATGTGCGCTCAGGGTCTGGCATATTGACGGACTTAAGCATGGCTATGCTTATATCCCGCGCTTCTTTTCTGGAAACGGTTTTATGCAGGCGGATAACTTCCGCCATTTGTTTGCCAACAGTAAAAACAGGATTCAGGGATGTCATAGGTTCCTGAAAAATCATGGAAATTTCACCGCCGCGGACAGAACGCATACGCGCGAGGGGAACAGTGAGCAGATCTTCAGGCTCTTGCCCTTCGTATTTTTGCAGAAGAATTTGCCCGGAAACATGGGCAGGGGGAGAAGGTAAAAGGCGCAAAATAGCGCGCGCCATAACAGATTTGCCGCAACCGGATTCTCCCACAAGACCAAGAACTTCGCCGCGTTGTATCTCAAGAGAGATATTTTCCAGCACATGGTTAGGCCCGGCGGGGGTATCAAAATTGAGGGAAAGGTTTTGGATGGAGAGCAGAGGCTTCATTTTTGGCCTCGCATACGGGGGTCAAGCACATCACGCAGGGCATCGCCAAAAATATTAAAACCAATAACAGTGAACACAATACAAAGACCCGGGAATGTGGCGTACCACCATTGATCCAGCAAAAATTTACGCCCCTGGCTGATCATAGCGCCCCATTCCGCCATGGGCGGCTGGGCCCCAAGGCCAATAAAGGAGAGGGAAGCGGCAACAAGGATAGTATCCCCCACGGTAAGGGTGGCTAAAACCATAAGAGAAGCCAGACAGTTAGGTAAAATATGGTTGCGGATAATCCAGGGTGTACCAAAACCGGAAACCATAGCGGCTTTCACATAAAGTTTTTCGCGGATAGCAAGGGCCTCGCCGCGGGCCATACGGGCAAACTTGGGTATTTGGACAAACGCAACAGCCAGAATGGCATTGCGCAGGGACGGCCCAAGAGCGGCAGCAAGGGCCATGGCCAGAACAAGAGAAGGGAAAGAAAGGATAATATCCATAAGGCGCATGACAAGATTATCAAAGCGACCGCCAATATACCCGGCTGCGGCACCCACAATGGAGCCAATGCCCCCTGCAATACCAATCACCACAAGGCCAATAATCAGGGACACGCGGGCGCCGTAAACAACGCGGCTGAAAATATCGCGCCCCATTTCATCTGTGCCAAAAAAATGTTGGCTGGAAGGGGGGAGAAGGCGGTTTGGCAAATCTATGGCAATAGGGTCAAACGGGGCAATAAAGGGCGCAAATATCGCCATAATGGCCATCAGCAGGATAACAGTGCCACCGGCAACAGCAAGGGGGTTTTGGCGTAAAAGATGCCAGGTGGAAATACGGTTTTCACTTGTAAAGTGTTTTTCGCCAAGCGAGGGCAGAACAGGCTCTGGTACATTGGCATTCGGCAGGGGTGAGCCCTGGGAGGATTGCAGGGGAAACTGCATGGTGTTGTTTTTTTTGTCCATACGTTCCCTTAATACCGTATCTGCGGGTTAACAATGGCGTACAGCACATCCACCGCAAGGTTAATAAAAACATAGGTAAGAGATACCACAAGAGTAAAACCCATAATAGCAGGAAAATCCAAAGCATTCACGGAATCCACCACATACTTGCCCATGCCGGGCCAGCCAAAGACTGTTTCCGTAAGAATAGCACCCCCCAAAAGTTCACCTATGGAAAGACCCGCTATGGTGATAGTGGGGATAAGCGAGTTTTTAAGGGCGTGGGAAAACACCACTTTTCGCTCCGGCAGGCCATTGGCGCGGGCTGTTGTCACATAATCCTGCTCCAGCGCGCTTATCATGCTGGAACGCACAATGCGGGTGATAATGGCAAGATACACATAACACAGGCAAAATGCCGGCATCACAAGGTGGGCTATGGCATTGCCGAAAGTGGGCCAGTCCCGTGCCAAAAGCGCATCTACTGTATACAAGCCTGTAACAGCG
The DNA here is from genome assembly GCA_964547565.1 of uncultured Desulfovibrionaceae bacterium. Taxonomy (GTDB): domain Bacteria; phylum Desulfobacterota; class Desulfovibrionia; order Desulfovibrionales; family Desulfovibrionaceae; genus CAZPTC01. The sequence continues at coordinate 3,928 of CAZJOG010000146.1, read as the reverse complement.
GGTGGAGCAGAAAAATAAATATCCAGCCTGCCAGAGCCGGGCAGCCATTCCAAATTTCTGTAAAACACAAGCAAAAGCATAAGCCCCAGCCAGAAAACAGGCGTAGAAACCCCAATAACACTAAACACGCGGGTTAAATGGTCCTGCCATTTATTGTGGTGTATGGCTGCCCATACCCCAAGGGGAATACCAACACACAAGCATAAGAGCATGGCGGCAAGGGCCAGCTCCAGCGTAGCGGGAAAATAATCCGCCAGGTCTTCCGCCACAGGGCGCTGGTTACGGATAGACATACCCAGATCACCCTGAAAAAGCCCCGCCATATAGCGCACATATTGTTCAATAATGGGCCTGTCCAAACCATACATCTGGCGGATATTGGCGATCGTTTCTTCGCTGGCCCGCTGGCCGGCTATCATTTTTGCCGGATCACCCGGGATAGCGTGCGAAAGCAAAAATACGCACAGTGTTACCCCAAAAAGCACGGGGATAATGGCAAAAAGGCGTTTTAATATAAAAACGGGAAGGGACATAAAAATACTTTGCGTTACTGGAGCCAGTTTTCCGCGCGTAATGCCTGGATACGACCGAACTCTCGCATGTTGTTTGTGACAAGCACAAGATTATACGCCACAGCCTGAGCGGCAATCAACAGATCCATTGCCCCGATGCGAATCCCTTTAGGAAGCTCGGCACGGATTTTTCCATAATGCGCCGCACATTCCGCATCAAAAGGAAGAATGGAAAAATTTTGTGTAAGAATCTCCAGTTGCTGTTGATTTTCGTTTTTGTGCGTGCTGTTTTCCATACCATACTGTAACTCAGCAAGTACAAGAGAAGAAAGCAAAATATTGTGGGCAGGAAAAAAACGGAATGATTTTTGAATGTGAAAATCGCGTGCATTGTTTAAAAGATAGACCCACATATTGGTATCTAACAACACCCGGTAGTGTTTCATTCAAATAATCCCTGCCTTTCTTCCAGAGGAAGCTGCTCCCGCTCCATTGGAAAAACAGCCCCAAACTTGCCAAGAGCCGTAAAAATAGAATCCCACTCATCCAAAGCAACAGTATCTTCCGGTATAGTCTCTGCATGCAGGATAAGCGCGTCATCCTGCTGCTCTACCCGTGCATATTCGCCTTTTAGATGAACAGAATCAGGCAAGCGCACAAGCTGACCATGTTTTGTCTGGATAATTTCTGCCAGTTCCACAGTCACCTCCTTGGAACAATATCCCTCTGCCCAACAAGATGTGGGGCAGAGGGGGACTATTCCTTACTCTTTCCAGATAGCTTCAAAATTATACATGGATTCCAGCATGGGGTTAAACACAAAACCCTTCACATTTTCCCTTACAGGCACAATAGATTTTACCTGGTATAATAAAAGATAGGGCGCATCCATAATAGCAATTTTTTGCATCTCTTTGTACAGTTCCACACGTTCCTCCTGGCTGGTGGAAGAAGCGGCCTTCCGCAAAAGCGCGTCTACTTCATCATTTTTATAAAACGCACGGTTGCCGGGCATACCCGCTTTGTCAGAATCATACCAGAAGTTGGCAAACATATAGGGGTCTGCAAAGTCCGGGCTCCAGGCGCCCAGGCAAAGTTCAAAGTCCTTATTAGCCACACGGTCACGCAGGGTGGGGTTAGCCATAAGTTCCAGTTTCAGGTTCACACCAATGTCTTTAAAATTGCTTTGCAAAATAGTGGCTATCTGCTCCCAGGTAGCGCGACGTTCCGAATAAATAAGGGTAAGGTCAAAACCATTTTCATAACCGGCTTCTTTCAAAAGGGCCTTTGCTTTTTTCACATCACGCGTAAACATAAAGGCTTCCGGGTCATGGCCCCACATGCCTTCCGGGATGGGCCCGCGCATTTGTGTGCCATTGCCCTGCAAAACGTGGTCAATAATACCCTGGTAGTCCACCGCGTAGGAAAGAGCCTGACGCACTTTTGTATTATCCAATATGGGTTTTGTGGTGTTTACATACACATACTCCACAAACTGGCCATCGTGCCGCTCTACCCGCACATCCGGGTTTTTCTCAAGGGCAGGCAGCTGGTCAATAAGAATGGATTCTGTAATATCAATATCGCCCTTTTCAATAGCAAGGCGGCGGTCAGAAGATTCCCGCATGGGGCGGATAACCACCCGCTTCACTTTAGGCGCACCGCCCCAGTAATCGGCTCTGGCTTCCAGAATAAGCCGCTCACCGCGTACCCATTCTTTCAGCACAAAGGGGCCGGAGCCGTCCATATTCTGGGTAAGCCAGCCACGGGCCATATCCCCGTCTTTTTCATGTTTCATCACGGCGGGGTTCACAATGGAACAACCATCCACCGCCAAAATTTGCAAAAATGGCGCAAAAGGATACTTCAGCGTGATTTTTACAGTCTGCGGGTCTACCACCTCAATGGTATCAATAGATTCTATATTATCCGCCGGGCCCATACCTATAGCGCGGGTACGGTCAAGCGAAAATTTTACGGCTGCCGCATCCACGGGTGTACCATCGGTAAATGTTGGCCCCTGGCGCAGGGTAAATGTCCACACCAGGCCATCTTCCGACACAACCCACGACTGCGCAAGCATGGGTTCCACTTCCGTGCTGCCCTTCCCATCCACAACTTTGTACTTTACGAGGCGGTCATATGCAGGGTATATTTCACGCCAGTCAAAGTTGTCACTGCTGACACCGGGGTCCAGCACACTGGGGTCAGAAGCCACGCCCACAACCAGCGTATCCTTGGGAGTTGCCGCATGGGCAACACCAAAAACACCGGTTGTAGCAAACACGCAAAGCCCCAGCGCCAGAACAATATTCCTCAGTTTCATATATCCTCCGTCCATACACATAAAAAAAGGATCAAACACCAGGCAGGCATACGTTATCCACCATATACCGGCTCTGGTTCTTACAATGCCCCACTTTTACAAAAATATCAAACAAATTTCTTGCGTTGGAATCTCTTTTCTTACTAACCACTTTTTTAGGCACACTTTTTTCCTCACTTCCAACCCTTAAGGAGGCCTTATGCCTGCTGTACTTGCCCACGGCGTTCTCAAAGCCAAAGACGGACTGGATTTGTTTTACTGCAAAGATATACCCAATGCCCCCCACGCCATTGTTGTCATTGTCCACGGCCTGGCAGAACACTGCGGCCGCTACGACCATGTGACCGCAGCCTTTAATAAGGAAGGTTTTGGCGTGTACCGTTTTGATAACCGCGGACACGGAAAATCCGGCGGCGAACGCGGCTATGTGGAAGATTACAACGAATACCTGGACGATGCCCACCTTGTTGTAGAACAGGCAAAAGCGGATTACCCTAATCTGCCTGTTTTTCTGCTTGGGCACAGTATGGGCGGGTTTATTGGCGCAGGCTATGCCGCCAAATACCCGGGGAATGTCACAGGCCAGATTTTTTCCGGCGCCGCCGTTATCCCCCTGCCAGCCTTTGCCTTCCTTAACGACACAGACTACCGCACTGTCAGCAAAGAGCGTTTCCCTAACGCCCTTTCCACCCTTATCAGCCGCGATCCCTCTGTTGTCAGCGACTACGAAAATGACCCCCTTGTACTCAAAGATATCACCATGCAGCTTGCAGGCACTGTCCTCCAAGACGGCGTGGCCTGGGTGCAGGAAAATGTGGGCAATATCTGCGTGCCCTGCCTTATACTCCACGGCGGCAACGACCAGATCGTGCCCAAAGAATCCGGCCAGTGGCTGCACGACAACATTAACGTCGTAGACAAAACAATCAAAATCTACCCTGAACTTTACCACGAAATTATGAATGAACTGGAAAAAGAACAGGTGCTGACAGATATTATCGACTGGCTACACGCCCACCGCTGAAAGCGGTGGGCGTGTATGGGGGGGGGGGGGGGGGGGGGGGGGGGGGGGGGGGGGGGGGGGGGGGGG
>CAZJOG010000145.1:0-6519 GCA_964547565.1 uncultured Desulfovibrionaceae bacterium | reverse complement strand
CAGGAACTGGGATACACCAGTATAAATCCCTCTCCCATGCTGGAATTTCTGCCACATCTTCATTATCATAGGTCAAAACTGCCAGTGTAACAGAAGGCAGGGTGATATACATAAACGCTTTTAGTGCCACTTCTTTTGGTCTGGTTTTGCCCACTTCCCAAAGTTTGGCAAGGCTTTGTACCTGGGCATTAGTGAATGGAACAAGCATATTCCATACCCGCATCATGGCACCACGCCTTGCAAAATCTATGCTGACATCCCGCGCCCCATACGCGGCGGCAAGTTTGGCCTCTTTGCCACTTTTTCCGGATTTTTTTTGCTTTTCTATAGCCTTGCTGTATTCGCCAAGACGTGTTGCTTCTTCTGAAAACTGCGAGGCTATACGCAAAACTTCCAGAGGGCTTCCCAAAACATTCCATACTTTATCAAGAACGCCGCTTTCTTCCATATCCTTAAGGGTACGCCTTAGTGTTGTCCTATCCATGGCAACCATTGTGGACATTTCACCACCAGCTTTTACCCAATCCCAATAATCTTCCCCTTTTTTCCAGGCTTTCCCTAAGCCCTTTACCCCATCCACAAATGGTACAAAACCATGTTCACTTTTGACGGCACTTTCCAGGTTATCCCGTATCATATTGCGCACAAGAAAATCCGGCGAAAGCACTGCGCCTGCCCGTAAAGCCCTGGCAGGAGCTGCCAGAATTTTTACCAGCCAATGTACAGGTTCAGGGTTAAGCCCATTCATCACCTCTGCAATTTCAGGGGCTACCTGGAATATTTTGCGTTTACCGTTTACCATAACGGTTATTTGATTTTTTTTGTCAATAAACGTGGACGGGGCAAAAATGGTCACCACTTTGCCCAGATTCTCGCCTGCCATATCCAGGAGGGCATCCATAACCACAGGGTCTACAGTGTCCAGGCGTTTCATCACATCTTCTACAGAAACACTTACAGGACGCACGGATTGTGGTAATTCTTCCACAAGCCAGCCCATACCCTCATGTTCACTGGCAAGGTTAACAAGCGCACGGCCTACGGCGTTTTTTTCCGCCATATCAACCATAGTATATGTATTGGCGATAATAGTTTCTATGGGGTTAATAATATCTCGTCCACTGCCCTTTATACGGCGTATAGGATTTTTAGCGGAAAACCCTCGCGTACCCTGTGTACCCTCGCTTTTTGCGTTTATGCCTGATGCTTCACTTTCCATGACGCGCTGAAAGGGAACATAGTTTTTATTCGCCTCTTTCATGGCAAAAATCGCTTCTTTATCCAGTACACCTGCTTCTGCCATATACATAAGCAAACTATCCTGGTATTCCTGCAATTCATCAGCCAGTTTGCTGTATTTTCCTTCCCGGTCCCTCACCACTTGTTTTGCTGTGTTTATACGCAGGCCGGAACGTATACCACGCCCTTCCAGTTCCACGGAGCGCACGGCCACAAGATAGGCAGAAAACTCTTGCAGATTCCCTGTATTCTTTTGTGCGTCTTTGAGAATTGCCTGTAAAGGTCTTGCCTGGGTAAAACCTTCTACACGGGAATTTATGCGCTCCAATGTAGTAAATGAAAAAGGGCCATGTTCAAGAAAAGCATTGGCCTTACCTGCCGCGCCTGCGTAAAGACGAGCCAGTATGTAGGGGTTTTGTGATGCGGGAAGAGTATCTGCTTCTGCCATTATAGAAGTTACTTTTTGCAAAGGGTATAATTTATCTATGAAGTTTGTAATGGCGCGTTCTTTTATATGTTCCCACATATTGCCACGTTCTTCCCTGTCAAAAAGGCGCGAGAAAAAGCCAGGTTTTTTCCCGCCAAAAGAAATATGGGAAAGCACTTCTGAAACAGCGGGTTGCTTTATATACGCTTCTACCTGTTTTTGGGCATTTTCCAAAGCAGAAAACACTTCCGGCATTTTTTCCTGCATTTTTTGCGTAAAATGCGTGTAAAATTGTGGTGCAATGTCTTTAGCTTTTTCTGGTTCGGTCACAAATAGGCCTACAAATTCCGCAAAACCTTCCGATGTTGTGGCCTTGCCCTTTCTGTCAGGTGTAGCAATAGGCAAAAGTTCACGCTCAAAGGCACCCCAGGCGTTTTCGTCAATATTCCCGAACAGCATTTTTTGCACATGGTGTCCAATTTCATGGGCAATGGTTCGTATATCATGGCTAATACGGGAACGTATAACTTCTGGCTTTGTTTTGTAAATGCCAAGTGCCCCTGCGCCACTTGCCCCCATTTTTCCTACACGAACAGGTACATCTAAGGCTGCCGCCAGATTATCAATGATAGAGGAAATACTGACAGGCTTAACAAAACTTAAATCCGTCCCATCACGCCCTGTGGGTAAACTTGTTTCCTGCCCTTTGGAGTACAGCACGTCCTGCTTTACCCTTTCGCTGGATTTGGCAAACTTTTCCAATTTTACACCCTGCAAGGCCATAACCTGCTTAACAAGTTCCTGCTGTTGTGCCGTATCCGTTGCTTCTTTTTTTAGGGCAAGCATGGCTTTTTCCACACTGCCTTTCTGTAGAACAAGGCCTATTGCCTGGTGTTCAATGTTATTTTTAGGGTCAAAAGCAAGAACAGTCTCCCCGTTTTTACGCACAAGATTTTCTGTAAACGATTTGCTAAACGCTTTTTCAGGGGGTAAACCCACAGCACCTAACAAGCCGCTTTCTTGGTATTCGCCGGCATATTTGGCAAAAGCCTCAAAACGGGACTTTACTTCCAGCGGTTTTCCATAGGCTAAAAGCATAGCCAGTTCTTTAGTCCTTGGGTTTATTTCTTTGCTTTGCTCTAAAAGGTCTCCCTGGCCTACCCATTGCTCCAGGCTTTGCCTGGCATTTTCTGCATCCTGTAAAGCAAGCAAGGCTTCCTGTACTTCCTGTCCAATATCACATTTACCACCTTTGCGGCGTATACGGGCAAGAGCAGGCAACGCCCTATCCAATTTATTAAGAATAGAAGGGGGCGTGTTTTCCAGTATATCAAGAAGTGTTTTCCCGCTTTTTTCCCCAAGAACATAGCCACGAACAGCACCTTCTACCAAAAGACGCCCTTGGGTATTTAATAAACCCTTATCGTTTATCAGTCGTGAAGTCTGGCTTTTTTCTATTACCCCATCCTGGATAAATTTTTCTACAAGTTCCCTGGATGCCGGTTTTGCAAAAAGCTCTGCCAATGTGTCTGATTCTTCCAATCTTTTTGCAAGAATTTGGAATGTTTCATCTGTAAGCATTCTGCCGCGTGCCACACCATCTGCGAGATTTTGCATGCCTTGGGTGAATGAACGATTATACAGGCTTGCCTGCCTTGCCATTGCCCCGGTGTCAGTTGCATTTTTTTCCAAAACCCGTACTAAAATAGGTTGTTCTATACCCGTAAGGCTTGCAGCATCAAGGCCAAAGCTCTCGGCTTCCTGCATAAGGGTTGCCTTATACGCATGTGCCTGATCCGGCCTGTTTGTATACACCAAGGCGAGGCTCATAACGCGGGAATTACCACCAAGCACCACGCCTTCAGGGGTTATAACAGGTGGCCCGTTTATGGCATCGGGGTTTGTGTTTACCAAAAACTTGGGGTTCAGGTTCAGGGCATTTTCGCGCACTTTGTTTTGTTCGTTTATATCGCTATGGTATGGGCGTTCTTGTACATTTTCAGGATACGCTGTATTACGAGCAAAACCAGCAAGAGGGTCATGGCTGGCCACTATATCTTTTGCATCCCAAACTTCATACCGCACCTTACTTTCCCCTTCTGGGTGGAGCAGCGAAACTTCTTTGCCTGCAAGGCGATTTTGAGGTTTGACATTTTCCTGTGTACCAAGTATTTTATTTTTCAGAGAGGCGCTAACAGGTACTTCGCCCATACTGACTTCGTGTTGAGGCGTAAACCCTGTAGATACCTTTTGAATATTTGAATTTTCCGCTTCAGCATTACGCACAGTGGGAACGCCCATTGCCGTTTCGGACGTTGGCGCGTAGGGGGAAGCGGAAATTTCCGTACCAGCATGGTGTACAATGGGACCGCTCATTGCCGTTTCGGACGTAGCGGCGGGGGGTACGGAAGTTTTTTCCTTTTTATACACGGTGGCAAGAGCCAGTTCGTGCTTTTTTGTCCGCACTTCTTCCATTACAATAATTTCATTGTTGCCAAGGTCTTTTGTGTATTCAATTACATCAAGACCTTTTTTGTTTTTGCCTGGAAGAAGCCGTATATCACCAGACTGGATAGCTTCTTGGATATATGCGGGAACATTTTGCAAGTCTTCTTTAGTTACCTGAATTCCACCGCTCTTGTTTTGATTTCCATGTCTTTTATCAATATGCCGAATTTCGCCTGCATCTATGACATGCGCATAGCCGGAAAAAGTGGCAAAGCCTGTTTTCTTATGGAGCATTGCGGCTTCTGTATCACGCACAAGCCCCCAGGAAAAAGAACCAAAGCTGTTTTTACTGTTGAGGGTATCATCCAAAAGTGTGCCTATTTTCTCTTGGATATAGGGGCTTCCCTTTTTTTCATTTATAGCAGCTTCCGCCCATGTTCTATTCTGAAAAGGCATTAAGTCTGCTTCTGGAACAGCTTCTCCTTTTTTCAGCTTTTCCAGAAGTGTTTTGGGAATGACTTCTGGTATCACTACATTTTCAGAAAGCAGGTCAGCCACAACTGAAGGGTCAGTTTTTGCCATTTCCGCCAGTTCTTTTGGTGTAACCCCTGTTTGTTTATAAACTTCCGGTAGTTTATCTGCCACAGTCTTATACGAGTTGCTATAGCCTGGTGCTGTTAATTTGCCCACACCCGCCTGTACGCTGCGCATACCCACAATAAGGGCAGCGGCGCTTGTCCATTCTTCAAGTGTGGGGATACGCCCTTCCATGAAAGCTGTACCTGCCATTAAACCCGCTGTTTCGCCTGTCAATTCTGCGCCAGTTTCCTTAATGGCTTTGCTTCCCAGGCTATTCCCAATCTTTGCCAAAACAGGGCTTGTGCTTTGCGCCAGTTTGCCGGAAACAGCAGAAACACCCGCCTTACCTGCAACACCACCCGCATGGGTTACAGCACCCACAGCCATACCTTTTATGGTGCTGTCAACATTTACAGCCATACGTTCCGCAAAATCTGCGTAGCCTTGAACATCTCCTTTTTCCAGATACTGCATCAAAACAGCCCGGTTTCCTTCCGCCAGACCAAAAGCTCCCATAGCACCACCAAGCAAAGCGCCGGGGCCACTGGGGGCTGCAACAGCCGCCCCTGCCACACCACCCACAAGCATATCTGGCATATCCCCTGCAACAGAAGAAAAATCCCGCACTAAACCTTTATACCAAGGTAAAGAACTGTTTTCTTCAGGTGTAAGAGGGTTTTCAAAACCTTCATACCCTGCAACTTGTAATCGAAGACCAGTAGTTGACTGGGAAAACCCCGCTTTTGCCGCATCTAGAAAACCAGGGGAAGTGTCCTCTTTTATTTCCTGCAAATACTGCATAGTGTCTGTCACTTGGCCATTTTGATACAGCCATGAACTAATTTCGTGTTCTGCAAAACCTGCTTGACCAAGTGTATTGTGGTAGTATGTACTCACTTCTTCCCGTGAAAAACCAGCGTCCAGCAAGGCAAAATATCTTCCACTCATAAGCCAGTCCTTTGCAAATATTCTGTGGGGGTTTCATTTGGTTTTCTGGGAAGTGCAACACGCGGGGTTTTTTCAGTTTGTGCTTTTTCTGGTGCATCAAGTGTGGAAGCATAGGCTACACCAGAGTTATTACCCTGTACGGCTTCTGCCACAGGGGAGTTTGTTTCTCCTTTATTCTCTGGTTGTTTACTTTTGCCATTACCAAGAAGTCTTTCCACTTCTTCCCCCATAGCTTTATTAATGGCTTCCATAGAAAGCATATTCTGTTTAGCAATTTTCAAAATATTTTCTGGCGCAACAGCCGCCTCCAGAGCTTTTAGATTTCCACTTGTAAGCGCGCTGGATATTTCTTCCTGCAGTTGAATTTTTGCCGCATGGTGGGCTGCCGCCTGTTCTGGCGCAGCTTTATCCATGATGCTCTGGCGAAACATCTCATCAAGACTTGCCTGCGCAGATTTTATCCTTGCACCCTGTGGCCCTTGGGCTTCTTCCCGCAAGGTAAACAACCTGTCCTTATCCGCAAAGGTAAGTTTGCCACTGGCGACACCTGCCAGAATGTCACTATCCGGCACATTGCCGTTTGTTTCCACAATGCGTTGCATAAGTGAATTGATAAAGGCAGGGTCAGTTTTTTGTGCAATGGTATTGTTTTCTAAGGCGGAAAGAACCTGGAGTTTGCTTTGTCCATCAAGCGCAGAATTTTGTACTGCCTGGTACGCTGCCAGTGGATCTGCCTGCCCCTCAAATTCCCCTGCGCCCAAAGCCATATTAACGGCACTTGTAAAAACTTCATTTTCATACGATTGCCGCTTTTGTGTTTCCACCTGATTTTCGTAATTCCTGTATGTTGCAAAAAGACCGATCATGCCTTGCGCTTC
>CAZJOG010000144.1:0-6597 GCA_964547565.1 uncultured Desulfovibrionaceae bacterium | reverse complement strand
ATCCATAGCGGCCGCGCCGCCGGAAAGTACCGGGCCAAGTTTGCCGGCCCTACGCACAAAAAAGGGCGCAAGGGTCCGGGTGAGAATTTCATGGATCATGTTGGAAAGCAGGGCAACAGAGCCAAGGGCCGGGTCCCCAAGTTCTGTCAGGATAACTGTGGCAAGGCTGTAATAGCCAAAACCTGCGCCCACACACAGGGCATCCGGCAGGGGCATGGAGGGCAGGGGGCCAAGGGAAAGAAAAAACCATGCCACAGTTGAGCCGGCTAATGTGCCAATAACAACAAACAGGGGGACAAGAAGAATTTTTGTTTTAAGCTCCTGCACAATACGGAACGCGCCCAGGTCAAAACCCACACCCATACCCGCGCCAATAAGAAGGATATAAAGAATCCATGTGGAAATAGGCAACGCAAGAAAAGAAGGGGGCAGGATATGGAGAAGCCCAAGCACAACACCGGCAAAAAACCATATAAGCACAAGGCAGGCATCCAGCCATATGGGCAGGGGTTTGTCTGTGGAAGGGCAGGGTTTGGTGGGGGTGGGGATACAGTGGGCATCCGGATTTTCTGGGCCTTGGGGTTCTTCCGGCGCGTTAAGATGGAGAAATTTTCCCAGAATGGCAGCCCCCACAAGACAGCCGGCCACAGAAAAACAACTGACAAAAATGGCTTGCAGGCCAAATTCCGGCAGGCGGTTGATTAAAAGAACATCCGCCCCCAGAGAAAGGCCAAGAAAAAAAAGCAAAAACCGCACAGACCAGACATTAATAAGGCCCACAAGGGTGAAGGCGGCGCTTTTTTTGCGGAGCACAAAGCCAACCGGGATACCGGCGAGAACAAGGGCCATTTCTGCTGTCATAGTGTAAAACTCTTAATCCAGCGCATCCCAGCTAAGGGCCTCACCCGCATGGAGGGGGCGGCGGGCTTTGCGGCCCAGTACTTCGCTGTAATGGCGGGTGTGCAAACCACGGCCCGGACGCACGGAGCGTATATTTTCCGGCGTAAGGGGCTCACCCTTTGCAATGGGTCTGGTGATGTAAAGGGAGCGGCGCATGCGCGTGCTGTTGGCTTCGGAAGGGGTGCGGGTGTAGGAAACAGTGCCAAGGGCAGCTTCCAGTGTGCGTACCTGCTTAACGAGGGCCGCAAATTCCTCCGGCTCCAGAGAAAAGGAGGCATCCAGCCCCCCGTCCGCACGGGAAAGGGTCACATGTTTTTCTACCATGCACGCGCCAAGAGCCACTGCCCCAAGGGTGACGGAGGGGTCTGTGGTGTGGTCGGAAAGGCCCACAGGGCAGGTAAAAGCCTGGGCCATATGGGGCAGGGTACGCAAATTGGCTTCTTCCGGCGGGGCAGGGTAGGCGGATGTGCATTTGAGCAGAAGAATCTGGCGGATACCCCTTAAAGCCTGGGCCTGGGTAAGGGTGTTCACCGCTTCTTCAATTTCCCCAAGTGTAGCCGCGCCTGTGGAAAGAAACACAGGTTTGCCTGTTGCCCCCACTTTTTGCAGAAGGGGAATATCCACAAGCTCCAAACTGGCGATTTTGTGGCAAGGCACATCCATTTGTTCAAGAAAATCTACAGCAGTGGAATCAAATGGGGTGGAAAAAAGATCAAGCCCAAGGGAGTTTGCCAAAACTTTAAGGCGCGGCTGCCATTCCCATGGCATGGCGCCTTCTTCATAAATAGAAAAAAGGGTGCGGTTGTGTCGTAAGGGATTCTGGCTGCGAAAATCCGGTGCATCCACGGGCAGGGTGAGGGTGTCTGGGGTGTAGGTTTGCAGTTTAATAGCGTCTGCGCCTGCCTGTGCCATAGCGCGGATAAGGTTTTCCGTATGCTCCAGATTACCCAGATGGTTGGCGGAAATTTCCGCAACCATATACACGGGTGTGTTGCTGCCTAAAAGGCGCGGCCCGCGGACAGAAGAAAAAGGGATAATGCACATGGCGTCAGCATAAAATCAAGCGGACAAAAAGGCAAGGAAAAGCTTTACTGACAACCACTAAGCTGGTAATAGAAAAAGAGGAAACAAGGAGTCACCATGCCTTTAAGCGAACATTTACATGCTCTTGAAGCACAAAGTATGGCTATATTCCGGGAGGCCGCCGCGGCCTATGATAAACTGGCCATGATGTATTCCATAGGCAAAGACAGTTCCGTGTTGCTGCACCTTGCAGAAAAAGCCTTTGCGCCTGCGCCTGTTCCTTTTCCTCTTTTGCATATTGATACCACATGGAAGTTTAAAGAAATGATCCAGTTCCGCGATACTGTGGTGCGGGAACATGGTCTTACACTGTATGTATACACCAACCAGGACGGGGTAGAACAGGGCATAAACCCGTTTACCCATGGTTCTGCCCTGTACACGGATGTTATGAAAACCAGAGCCCTCAAAGACGCGCTGACCAAATACGGCATACAGGCCGCCATAGGCGGGGCAAGACGGGATGAAGAAAAGTCCCGCGCAAAAGAACGTATTTTTTCCATACGCTCGGAGGGTTTCCACTGGGATGCACGTTCCCAGCGCCCAGAATTGTGGGAACTTTATAATACGCTGCTTGCCCCCGGGGAAACCATGCGCGTATTCCCGCTTTCCAACTGGACAGAGCTGGACGTGTGGGAATACATTGTGGCGGAACAAATAGAGCTGGTTCCTCTGTATTTTGCCAAACCACGGCCTGTGGTGCAGCAGGGGGAAACCCTCATTATGGTGGACGATGACCGTTACCCCTTTAAGCCCGGTGAAAAAACGGAAGAAAAATGGGTGCGTTTTCGTACACTTGGCTGCTGGCCTCTGACAGGCGCTGTGGAATCCCACGCGACAACTCTGGAAGAAGTGCTGGAAGAAATACGCCATGCGCGTTTTTCAGAACGAGCAGGGCGGCTTATAGACTCTGACCAGCAGGGTTCCATGGAGCGCAAAAAGCAGGAAGGCTATTTTTAATGCAAAGTATACGGCTTTTTACTTGTGGTAGTGTGGATGACGGCAAAAGTACCCTTATTGGCCGCATGATGTACGAGGCAAACGCGCTTTACGATGACCAGCTGGCCCAGTTGCGGGCCACCACAACACCGGAAGGCCAGCCAGACTTTTCCATTCTGCTGGATGGTCTTTTGGCAGAAGCGGAGCAGGGCATCACCATTGATGTAGCCTACCGTTCCTTTACCACAGAAAAAGCGCGTTTTCTTATTGCCGATACCCCGGGGCATGAAGAATACACACGCAATATGGTCACAGGCGCTTCCCATGCGGATGTAGCGCTTTTACTTTTGGACGCCCGTAAAGGCCTTTTGCCGCAAACACGGCGGCATATGGCTATTGTTTCGCTCCTTGGGGTAGAGCGGGTGATAGTGGCCATTAATAAAATGGATTGTGTGGGCTATGACCCCCGTGTTTTTACCTCTTTGGAACATGGTATATACACATACGCGGAGAAATTGGGCCTTCACCATCTCACCTGTGTGCCTGTTTCTGCGCTTATGGGAGATAACATTACAGAAAAAAGCGCAGCAACACCATGGTATGGCGGTGCGCCCCTTTTGGAATTGCTGGAAAATATTAAACTGGAAACAAAGGGAGAAGTTGCCTTCCGTATGCCTGTGCAGTGGGTAGCCAGACAAAAAGATTACAGAGGCCTGGCAGGCACGGTGCTTTCCGGGGAAGTGGCTGTAGGGCAGGAAGTTTGCCTTTTCCCCTCTGGGCAGAAAAGCCGCGTAAAAAGTATACGCACCCCGCAGGAAAAACAAAGCGCAAAAGCTGGGGCAGAAGAAGCCATTATGCTGGAGCTGACGGATAATGTGGACGCTGGCCGTGGTTTTGTTCTGCTGGATGCCCAAAGCAGTTTTACCCCCACCCGGGTTTTTAAGGCCGATGTGGTGGTTTTGGATAAAAAAAGCCCGCTTGTGGCGGGCCGCAGTTATATTTTGCGCCATCTGACAAGCCAGACCAATGCCACAGTGGTAGAAACAGACAGTAAGCTGGATTTGGAAACCCTGCAAAATATCCCCTGCCATGAACTTTTGGTGAATGAAACAGGCACTGTAAAAATTGCGCTGGAAACCCCGCTGCTTATGGAACCCTATGCCACAAGCAAACCAATGGGCGCGTTTTTACTGATAGACAGGGTTACAAAAGCCACTGTTGCAGCGGGTATGATGCGTTTTTCTTTGCACAGAAGTTCCAGTGTGTTCTGGGAAAGTTTTGTTATTGATAAAAATGCCCGTTCTTTGCAAAAAAACCAAACACCCTTTGTTTTGTGGTTTACCGGGCTTTCTGGTTCTGGCAAAAGTGCGGTGGCGAATGCCCTTGCCCAGAAACTGTACGCGGAAGGCAAACATGTATATACCCTGGATGGGGATAACCTGCGCCACGGCCTGAACAAAGACCTGGGCTTTACGGAGCACGACCGAGCAGAAAACCTGCGCCGTGCGGCAGAGGTTTCTAAAATTCTGGTGGACGCGGGGCTTATTGTGCTTTCCACCTTTATTTCCCCGTACAGGATGGACAGACAGTCTGCCCGCGACCTTTTTGAGACGGCGGAATTTTTTGAAATTTATGTGGATACCCCTCTGGAAGTGTGTGAGCAGCGTGACCCCAAGGGGCTTTATGCGCGCGCCAGAGCAGGGGCTGTGCCCAATTTTACGGGCATAAGCGCGCCTTTTGAAGTGCCAAACTTGCCGGAACTTGTTCTGCATGGGGCAGAATATTCTGTGGACGAGCTGGCTGGTCAGCTTTGGGAGTTTTTACAGGCAAAAGGTTTGGTTTAGGCCATTTCCCCGTGGGTTTAAGAATCGCCCTGTGTGGTGTGGCAATGCTCCGGCTTTTATGGCCGTTTTCTGCCATACACAATGCCAAGTTTATCCATACGGGTGCGCAGGGTGTTGGGGTGTAAACCAAGCAGGGCAGCCGCGCCATTTTTCCCGGCAATAATACCACGGCTAAGGCGCAACGCTTCCTCAATAGTATGGCGGTTTTGTTCTTCCAAATTCAGATTGGGCGCTGGGTTTTGGGGCTGTATGTCTGTCGCAGAACCTTGCTGCGTCAAAAGGGCAGGAGCAGGCGCACTATGGTTTTGTTGGGTGGGCTGACGGTATGGCTGGGTGTTTTTTTTGTCCAGCTCAAACTGCAAAATACCATTGCGGGATGTCAGCACCGCCCGTTCTACCGCGTGCTCTAGTTCCCGTACATTACCCAGCCAGGGATAAACCATAAGCCGGGCAAGCTGGTCGGAATCCGGCAGGCTTTCTGTCATAATCCCAAACATGGCGTTTTTTTGTTTGATAAAGTAATACAAAAGCGGGGCAATATCTTCCGGGCGTTCGCGTAAAGGGGGAAGGTATATGGGAAAACCCATAAGGCGGTAATACAAATCTTCCCGAAAAAGACCGCGCCTGACATGGTCTTCCAAATTCCTGTGTGTGGCGGCAAGTATACGCACTTTGAGCTTGCGGGGTATACTTTCTCCCACACGCACCACTTCCCCTTCCTGCAAAACACGCAAAAGTTTGGCCTGGGCTGTCAGGGGCAGTTCCGCCACTTCATCCAAAAGCACACTGCCGCCATTGGCCATTTCAAAAAAGCCTTTGCGGTCAGAAATTGCGCCTGTAAAGGCGCCTTTGGCATGGCCAAAAAGTTCGCTTTCCATAAGCTGATCCGGCAGTGCGGCGCAGTTCATAGCTAAAAAAGGCCCATCCCTGTGCAGGGAAAGGTTGTGCAGAATTTTTGCCATACGTTCCTTGCCTGTGCCGCTTTCTCCCAAAAAAAGCACGGTGGCATTGGTGGGCGCAACATGGCGGATAAGGGCCAGAGCATTCCGCAGGCCGCTGTCTGCGCCTATCAGGTCTTCCTCAAGTGGTTCTTCGTGCACACGCAGGCGGCGTTCTTCCTCCAGGGTATTTTGCAGAGCTTCTGCCTCCATGGCGCGCATACGGGTGCTTACCGCTATGGCAAGCGGGTATTGCAGGTGGGCCAGAAGGTCGGCGTCTTCCTCATGCAGGGTGGCGGCATGTTCCGCAAATGCCCAGAGAATACCAAGGGGTTCGCCTCCAATAGTAAGACGCATCACAATATAGGCGTTATCCATGGACATTTCCGGCATATCCGGTTCCCCCGCCACAAGCTGGTTAACCCAGGCGGGTCTTGGTGTGTGGGCGGGGCAAAGGGCGCTGATAGGGCCTTCCGGCAGGGTGGCGTTTAAAAGGAGAAAACGGTCCATCTGGCGTTTGTCCATGCGGGTACGGGTGAGGCCAAGCTGGGCTTCAGGCAAATTGCCCACCTGTATGCTCACGGCGGTGTGTACCCTCGGACACGCAATACCCAGCATAACACCGCGGATAGGCATGCGGGTTTTGAGCACCTCAAAAAAGGCAGCCATGGATTTTTGGATATCCAGACTGGAACAGACCGCTTCTGTGGCTTTATGGTAAAAGGCTTCAAAGTTGTCCATAGGGTGTGGGGTTGTAGCAAAAACACGGCAGAGCGTTTTCCGGCTGACAAAAGCATAACTCGGTTTACGAAAAATATACCGCTTTTGTCTTTTAGACAAGGGTGCTTTACGGCGGTCTGCTGTTCAAGTTTTGCTTGCAAGGCTGGGGTTTG
>CAZJOG010000143.1:0-6608 GCA_964547565.1 uncultured Desulfovibrionaceae bacterium | reverse complement strand
CCGTTTTGCCCTGATCGAAAACGAACACCGCACACGTCAGGCCCTTAAGGGGATTAAAAAAGTTTTGGGAGGGTAAGGGATTTTATGAAACTCGTTATTGGCATCGCTGGTTTAGGTACTGTTGGCTCTGGCCTTCTGGAAGTGCTTTCCCTCAACGCGCAAAGTGTGATGGACCGTACAGGCATGGAAATTGTCGTCAAAAAAGTGGCTGTCAAAGACCCCAACAAAACCCGAACTTTACCTGCTGGTTGCGAGCTTTCGTATGACCCTCTTGAACTTGCCCATGACCCGGACATTCAAGTAGTGGTGGAACTTATGGGAGGCAAGGGCCTTGCTAAATCCCTTATTAAAGAAGCACTGCGGAACAAAAAGCATGTGGTCACCGCCAATAAAGCCCTTTTGGCAGAAGAAGGCGAGCCGCTTTTTACCCTTGCCGCACAAAATGGTGTTGCCCTGTTGTATGAAGCAAGTGTTGCTGGCGCTGTGCCTGTTGTGCAAACATTAAAAGAAAGCCTTGCCGGTAACCAGATTGAATCCTTTATGGGTATTCTGAATGGCACCAGCAACTTTATTTTATCCGCCATGACCAGCGAAGGCCTGGACTTTAACACCGCGCTTGCCGAGGCTACAGCCCAGGGCATTGCAGAAGCTGACCCCACACTGGATATTGACGGCTACGACGCTGCCCATAAGCTTATTTTGCTTATACGCCTGGCCTGGGGCCTGCATTACCCGTGGGATAAGCTGCCTATAGAAGGTATACGCCACACAGATAAAATGGATATAGCCTTTGCCCGTGAATTTGGTTATACCATAAAAATGCTGGGCCATGCCCGCCGTGTACAGGATGGCGAAACATACCTGTACGAAGCAGGCTTGTACCCTGCTCTTGTTCACCATACCCTTTTGCTTGCCAGAGTTGGCAAAGCGTATAATGCCATACGCTTACAGGGTAATGCCATGGGCAGCCTTTTTCTGCATGGCCTTGGCGCGGGCAGTAAACCCACGGCAAGCGCTGTTTTGGCGGATATTTTAAATATTGCCGCTTTTGAACTTACCTGCCAGACAAACCCGCGGCCATGGCCCAGCCGTTCCAACACAGGTTTTATGCAAGAACCCCTGCCGCCCTGCCCTATTTTACCCCCAGAAGACGCGATAAGCCCTTGGTATGTGCGCTTTATGGCACAAGACCACCCGGGCATTTTGCGTGATATTGCAGGGGCCATGGCAGAACAGGGCGTAAGCATTGCCCAGGTTATCCAAAAATCCCATCAGGTAAACCCGGATGGTTCCATACAGGAAGGTGTGCCCCTTGTTTTTATGACACACGCAAGCTCTACCCGCGCTATCCAGAATGCTTTGCAAAATTTGCGTTCAGAATCCTTGCTGGCTTCCCCTGTTTGTTACAGAGTTTTGGAAAAGTAAGAATACCAATAGATAAAACACAAAGCCCCTTGTTTTCCAAAAGAAAATAAGGGGCTTTGTGTGGAAAGGGTATAGGGAAAATCTTCCGGTAAAAAATTTACCCTGATTCTGTCATTTTCCCATTCTCCAGTGTATACCGTTTTTGGATATCCAATGCGTCTAAAAAGCGGGAATCGTGCGAAATAACAAAAAGCGCGCCCGGGTATTCGCACAGGGCGTCTTCCAGTATTTCTATACTCTCAAAGTCCAGATTATTGGTTGGTTCATCCAGCAACAGTAAAGGGGGCAGGTTTTGCCCAAGCAGGCAGGCAAGGGCCAGTTTTACACGTTCTCCACCGCTGAGTATAGAAACATCCTTTTCCACAGTGTCTTTCCGGAAGCGGAAACGCCCAAGGGCATAACGGGCCTCCTGTATGGCGGCTGTGGGGTGAAGGGCCATAAAGGTATCCCACACAGTGCCGTGCTGTGGGATAAGGCTAAGGTTTTGGTCTAAAAGGGGCATAGGCACAAACGTGCGGATATTCCCACTTTGGGGTTGCAGTTCACCAAGAAGCAACCGGATAAAGGTGGACTTTCCGCAGCCGCTTCTGCCTTCCAGTGACACACGGTCTGCGCCTGCCATACGCAGAGAAACATGGCGCAGGATAGGACGGGAAGGGGTATACGCAAAGGAAACGTCTTCTATTTCAAAAAGGCGTTTATTTGCCGGGAACGTAGCCTGTGTTTTGGGAAGGGAAATAAAACTTTCACGTTCCTGCAGGCGGGTGAGTTCCTGCTGTTTGGTGTTTATTTCTTCCTGTTTGCGCCGTATCAGGCGGGCTGTTACGGACTGGTGGGCTTCTGCGGCGTTTTTATAGGCACTGGCTGCACCTGGTAAAAGGCGCCGCTGCTCCCGTTTTTTTATCCCTGTTCTGGCTTTTGTGGCAAACTGGGTTTGCGTAAGCTGGACAAGGGAACGGGTGGCGTCTATATCTTTTTCCAGCTCGTCTTCTTTTTTGTGTAAAAGCGCGGCAGCATGGTCTTTAGCGGCAAAATAGGCATCTAGATTGCCGGGGAAAAACTGGATACCAAGATGCGAAAGCTCGTAAATACCTTCCACATGCTCTAAAATATCCCTGTCATGGGTGATAAGAAAAAGGACATGGGGGTAAGATTTACACTGCTCCAGAACAATTTGCCTGGTAACAGCGTCCACATTATTGGTTGGCTCATCCAAAAGCAGGATATCTGCGTTGGATAAAAAGGCCCTTGCAAGGGAAAGACGGGCTTTTTCTCCACCACTGAGTGGGGCAAAAAATGTGTCAAAATCCAGATACGCAAGGGCAAAAGCCCCCAGCATGGCGCGGGCTTTTTCTTCCACATCCCAGTTACCATGCATACTTTCCATATCTTCGGCTGTGGCTTCGCCAGCTTCAATTTTGGCAAGCAGGGTACGGTAATACTCTATACCCAGACTGTGGGCAACTGTGGGATAATTGGGGGGGGATTGTTCCTGCAGGTAAACAGACCCATGGCAGACAACCTGCCCGTCACTTGGGGGTATTTGATTGGCAAGCAGGCGAAAAAGGGTACTTTTCCCTATGCCATTTTTACCGGCAAGAGCAAAAAATTTCCCTTTGTTCAGGGTAAATGTGATATTTTCAAAAAGTTTTTTCCCATTTGGGAGAGCGTAAGCAACATTCTGGAAGGAGCAATATAACAAATTTAATCCTTGGGATAGAGCGTCTTTTGTAAGAACGCCCCTGTGACCAATGCTCCGGCCTGCGCAACATTTAAAGAATCAAAGTCTCGCAGGAAGGGGATATGGACAGTGGTGTCGCACATTTCTCGGACACCCGGGCGTATGCCGCTTTCCTCACTGCCAAGCACCACAAGGGCTGGCAGCTGTAAATTTGTTGAATAGATCGCATTGGTGTTTTCTCCTTTTTCCGCGGCGTATATGGCAAAACCCGCGTTTTTGGTTTCTTCCACGGCCCGCGCAAGGTTCACAACCTGCGCAACAGGCAAATCTGCCAGAGCACCAGCGGAGGAACGCATGGCGCCAATACCTAAAAAGGCGCTGTTGTGGCGCGGCAATACAAGGCCCGCACCACCAAGGGCATACAGTGTACGCGCAAGCGTGCCAATATTACCCGGGTCCTGCACTTGATCAAGGGCCAGAAGTAAAGGCAGGGGGGCCTCTTTTGCCTGGACAAGTAATTCCTTTAATCCCATACGGGAGGCCATTTGAATTTTTGCCAGAACACCCTGATTTTGCATGCCCATTTTTTGTAATTCCGGGCAAAGTCTGTGCAGGGTATCTTCATTCACTATCTGGAAGCGCACACCGTATGTGCTGCATAAGTCCAAAATAGCGTCTGTTTCTTTTTGGGCGCGGCCTTTGCGCAGATACACCATATCCACACGCTCGGGTTTTTCTTTAAGCATCTCCAAAACAGGCTTAATACCGGTCAGAAAATTCTCATTCCCTTCTTGGTGGTCACGGCTTTTTTTTTCACTAGTATGTTCACGCACTTCTGGACACATCCCATTTTCTAGAAATTGTATAGACAAAAAAGGAGGTTGCAAGGCCTATTGGCTTTGGTCTATACTCCGATAGACCTTAACAGCAGGATGCATTGCCTGGGTGTTGTATAGCGTATACTCTCCCAGCCGTCAAACAGCTATGTTTGGCGGTTTTCGTCTGCTTTAATGCCTTTTTTCGGGAGTCTGTATGGAAAAAAACTTTTATGCCGGCAAATTACGCCTGACAATACTTGTATTGAGCGCTTTTATGTTAAGCGCTTGCGCCAGTAAAGTGGAAGTAGAACCCGTGCAGATGCAGCGCGCCGACACCATAGACTGGGAATCCTATATGGCCGTGCTTGCAGATGACAACACCCCCCTTACCCAGACAGAAATGTACGCGCTTTTGGAAGAAGGCGAAATTGATGACGATATTACCCCCATGCAAATGAAAGAAGTGCAAAAATATTTTAAGCACTATGTCCATACAAACCGTAAGGTTATTGAGCGTTTTATGATGCGCTCCCAAAACCTTTTACCGTATACAAAACAGGTGTTTAAAGAACGTGGCCTGCCGGAAGACTTGGCGTATTTGGCTTTTGTGGAAAGCGGGTATAACCACTCCGCTGTTTCCCGCTCCAAAGCCGTAGGCCTGTGGCAGTTTATGGCCCCCACAGGCCGCCACTATGGCCTTACACAGGACTGGTGGATGGATGAACGCCTGGACCCGTACCGCTCTACACAGGCAGCCGCGGATTACCTGACCAAACTTTACGGCGACTTTAATGACTGGCACTTGGCCATTGCTGCCTATAATGCAGGTGAAGGTAAAATTGGCCGTGCTCTGGCAGGCACAGGGTCTGATTCCTTTTTTGACCTTCTGGAAACAAACTACCTGCTGGATGAAAAAGCCCAGCTGAGAACAGAAACCCAGGAGTATGTTCCCCGTTTTCTGGCCATGACCAAGATTATGCGCCATGCCACCATGCTGGGGTTTGCCCCTGCCCTGCCAGAACCAAAAGACACTGTGCTTATGCCTGTTACACCACTTACAGCGCCTCCCGGCACTGACCTTGTGGCACTTTCGCAGGCTATTGGGATGTCTTGGGAAACATTTAACGCCCATAATGCCGCGTATAAACGCGCGGTGACACCTCCGGACAAATATTGCACGGTGTATGTACCCACCAATCTTGTGGCACAGGCGCAAACAGCCCTAAAAAAAGATACAGGCTTGGGCGGCGGCTGGAAAACATACACGGTGGCCAAAGGCGAAACACTTTCTTCTATCAGCAAAAAAACAGGTGTGCCTGTGCAGGCCTTGCGGCAGAATAATCTGGTAAGCGAACCCTTAAAAGTAGGCACACAGTTGCGTGTTCCTGCCACTGCGCCCTCCTCAAACACAGCGTTAGCCAGTGCAACGCCAAAAAAACAAGAGAAAAAAGAAGCCCCTGTACAAACAGCCCAGGCAAGCCCCAAAAAATCTTCCGCACCTCAACAGGCAGCTGGCAAAGAATCTACAAAGGTTGCCACAAAAAGCTATAAAGTACAAAAAGGCGATACCCTTGCCGGCATTGCACGGGCAAGTGGCATAAGCCTGACAGAATTGCGCCGTATGAACCCGCAACTGGCCTCCAGTGACATTAAAATTGGGGAAAATGTCTTTGTGCCTAAAACCTCCACAGTTGCTTCTGTAAGCGCAGCCCAGTCCCCCAGCACCCCACCCTCCCAGCAAAAAAAGCATCAGGTTTACACAGTACAAAGTGGGGACACCCTCTGGGCTATTGCACGCAAGTTTGATGTAGCACCAGATGAATTGCTTGCCTGGAACAACATGACCCGGGAATCCACCATACGCCCCGGTGACTCTGTAAAAATACGCAAGTAATATAAGCTAGTTATCAATATTTCCCTTAACGGATGATTGACGGAAAAACAAAGAATGCATATGCTTAAAGTATGAAAACAATATGTACAGCTTTTTTCTCTGTCGCTTTTTTGCTCTTTCCTACTCTGGCACAGGCTAATGAACAAAGTGCGGGCAGAAGTATAACTATTCTGGATTTTGTTATTATTGGCCTTGTGGTGTTCCTGCTTGTGCGGATTCTGCTCCGGCGGCGCAACGCGGATAACCCCGATAATCCAAACAACCCAAATATGCGCTCCCGTATGCCAAATTCCCCACGGAAAAACCCGCAGAATCTTCCCCCAACAGGGCATCAGCAGCCGGATAAGGAAGGTTTGGCTAATCAGGAACGTCTGGCCCGTGCCACATGGGATTTTTTGAGTTCGCAGGAAAACAATGGGGCCAGACAAAATGTGCAGGCAGGGGGATACGCCGGGAATGATGATTTTTTGCGCGGCGCCAAAATGCTTGCTATGCGGTACTACGAAGCCTGGGATACAAGAGACTTGGAAGACCTTGCGCCTTTCACCACAAAAGCTATGCAGGATACGTTAAAACTACGCGCCCAGTACGACCCAACCCCGCGCAAGACCGAACTTTTACTTGTAGAGGCACGGCTTTTAAGCATGAAAACAGAAGGTGCGCAGGAAGTAGCCACTGTGCAGTTTGATAATCTCATCCGGGAAGATAATGCCACAAAACCCAAAAAGACGCATGAAGTGTGGGTATTTGTGCAACCGGCAGATGCTAGTGGGTCTTGGAAACTGGAGTC
>CAZJOG010000142.1:0-6753 GCA_964547565.1 uncultured Desulfovibrionaceae bacterium | reverse complement strand
GTGACTTCTTTGAGCCAGCCATCCACTGCCTGGACAACAATATAGGCTTCTTCAGCACGCAAAAGGTGACGGCCCATAATGGAAAACACAAAGTCTTCGCCAAGGTCGCGGGTGTTGGTGGCTTTGATGCCCAGAAGTTCCACTGCCAGCTTTTGGCCCATGGGGGAGAGGGGGGTATTGTTCACCCACATACGGGCATGGGGGCCTACTTCCATAGCACGGCCGTCATAGCGCGGGGCTTTGACAAAGCTGTAGGCGTCTGCTTTTTCCAAATCCACTTCTGTTGCGCCCTGGCTGAAAACGCGGCCTGTGGTGGCATCGTCAAACCAGGAATAGCGGACATCTTCTGTAATTTTGGCAAAGTCAAAAGTTTGGTCTTTACCATCGTAGTAAACACCGGGTTTGAATATAAAGTCCAGACCATCTTCATCCTTGGGGAAAACGCCATAACACATAGCACTTTTATAGCCGGGGGCCATGGCGGAGAGGTCTTTGTAGGCAGAAGCGATAAGGTACACAACAGGGATATACTTATCTTCCACAAACGCTTTGACAGTTTTAAAGCGGGCCGCGTATTCCACAATTTGGTCTTTTGTGGGTTTTTGGGCTGCGCCACCGGCAAGTATACCGTGTACGTGGGGCATACGGCCGCCGAATATAGCCACCATTTCGTGGCAGACACGGCGTACATTTAACGCTTCCAGGTATTCGTCCACACCCACGGCATTGGTTTTGGGGTCAAGGCGCAGGTCAGGGTTAGGGTAGCGGGGCACAAAGGGTGCTGTGTCCGGCCCTTGGATAAAGTCTTGCCCTGCAAGGTGATAAAAACTTAAAACGTGGGATTGAAGGTAGTTGGCACCCTGCATAAGGTTACGGGTAACGCGGCCATTTTTGGTAAGCTTTACCTTGGCGGCGCTTTCCAAAGCCTGGCTGGCAGCCAGAGCGTGGGAAACGGGGCAGACGCCGCAGATACGCTGGGTAATCTGGGAGGCATCACGCGGGTCACGTCCTTTCAGGATTTGCTCAAAACCGCGGAACATACCGCCAGAAAGGTGGGCGTCGGTCACTTTCCCGTTTTCCACCACAACGTGGGCTTTCAGGTGGCCCTCAATGCGGGTAACGGGATCGATCGCAATATTTATCTCAGCCATATAAATCTCCTGTTAGGCGGTATTACATGCTCTCATAGAAGGGGGAAGCGCCATCCGGGAAGTCCGGCTGTACGCAGGAAATGCACACCGCGTTTTCCACACACCAGTTTACCTTGCCATTCCAGCGGCGGTTGGGGGAATCGCACATGGCATTGGGGCCTTTGCAGCCAATATCATAGCGGCAGCCGGCTTTATCTGTGATAACTTCTGCCATAGTACCTTCTTCAAAAAGATACAGATAGGGGCAGTTGTCGTGCGTATTAGCGCCGTAGAAGGGAGTGGGGCGGCCTTCTTCGTCCAAAAGCTCTACCACTGCGGCCAGGCCAGCTTCAAGGCCATTGGCTTTAATAGCGTCAAGCGCGGTGACAATAGTACCCACCACCCAGTCAGGATGCGGGGGGCAGCCGGAAATGTTGACAACAGGTGTTTGTATGCCTTCCCGTTCAAAGAAGGAACGAACGCCCATGGCGCCGGTAATAGAACCCTGTGCAGCCGGTATGCCACCAAAGGCGGCGCATGTCCCAACAGCCAGCACGGCAGCGGCATGGGGGCCTATTTCGCGCAGCATATCCACAAGGGTGATTTCTTTATGGTCTGCTTCGCCAATAACACAGT
Source organism: uncultured Desulfovibrionaceae bacterium (assembly GCA_964547565.1). Taxonomy (GTDB): domain Bacteria; phylum Desulfobacterota; class Desulfovibrionia; order Desulfovibrionales; family Desulfovibrionaceae; genus CAZPTC01. The sequence continues at coordinate 4,987 of CAZJOG010000142.1, read as the reverse complement.
AGCGGCCGTCTTTTTCAACAGGCACCGCGCCTTCTACCACAAGGAAAAACTTGCCTTTGTTGGCCTGTGCCACTTTACGCAGATATTTGATGGCGGGTTCGCCTTCATCTGCCATAACCGTGGGGTGGAAGTCCAGGCTGATAATTTGCAGAAGCACATCCGCAATAATGGGGTGGGTGCTGTTTAAAAGCGATACAGAACAGCCCGTGCAGCCAGCGCCCTGCAGCCATATAACAGGCGGGCGTTCCCCGGTAAGGGTTTCGGCCAGGGCTGCGTGTACGCCCGGGTGGAACATACGGGCTATGCCGTAGCCTGCCACCGTGCCGGTACAAAGTTTGACAAAATCACGCCGGGTAAGATTCATGCGGCCTCCTTTTTTGTTTTACACTTCACGAACGAATATAAAACAAAAAATAAAGTGAGAGGGATAGAAAAGTATGTTTCTGAAAGCGTAACAAAACAGCAAGGCTGTGTCAACATTGGGAGCTTTTTCGCATGGAAAATGGAGAGTGTGACGCTGCGGCGAGGAGATAGGTGGGGCAAAGGAAAAAATTTTTATTTACACAAAAAATTTGCCTTCTCCTGCAAGAATAGCCCGGATTTTTTCCGCGCACACGGCGGGCGCAAGTTCAGCATTAACCGTATAATCTGCGTATTGATTGTATAATTCTTCCCGTTCCGCGATAAGATCTTCGATAGTCTGTCCGGGGGCTATGGCAAGGCCACGTTCCGGATTATGGGCAATACGCGCAAGAATAGTGGGTGTGGCGGCGTGCAGATGGACGCAGGGCCCCAGTTTTTTAAGGGCGGCCATGCCGGTTTCTCTGTACACCACACTGCCGCCTGTGGCTATAACCGTGCGGTGCAAAAAAAGCTGGTCCATCATACGCGCTTCAAGGTCTAAAAATTCGTCCTTGGTCAGGGCATCCGCTATATTTTGCAGGCGTGTGCCATATTGGGCTTCCAAAATATGGTCTGTATCCACAAAAGCCCAGCCCAGTAACTGGGCAAGGGCCGCGCCAATGGTGCTTTTACCCACGCCGGCCATACCAATAAGGATAATATTGCCTGAAGGGTGCGGGTCAGGCGTGATATGCGTGGTATGCAAAAAAGAAAGCGCGTCTGTCTGTGACATGGAGTATCCTGTCAGGTAATAGTAAGGCCATAAAAGCAAAGACAAAAAGGCAGGCCGTAAAAACAGCCTGCCAAATAGTTGGGAAAATCCGGTCCCGACAGGGATTAACGCTTGGAATACTGGTAGCGGGCGCGGGCTGCGGCAAGACCGTATTTTTTACGTTCCTTCTTACGGGCATCGCGGGTAAGGAAGCCAGCGCGCTTTAATGTGGTGCGCAGGGCAGGGTCAACTGTAAGAAGGGCGCGGGCAATACCGTGACGCACGGCTTCTGCCTGGCCTGTTACGCCGCCGCCTTTCACATTCACGCGGATGTCAAACTTTTCTGTCAGCTTGGTAAGCACCAGGGGCTGACGGATAACCATCTGCAATGTTTTGCGGGGAAAATAATTTTCCAGCGTGCGGCCGTTAATAAGAATTTGGCCGGCACCTGTGTAAAGGCGGGTACGGGCAGTAGCAGTTTTGCGGCGGCCTGTGCCATAATGGAAAGAATCGGACATATCAGCTCCTGACGCTTAGGTCTTATTTCTGAAGGGGCAGGGGGGCGGGGGCCTGTGCCGCGTGGGGGTGTTCGGAACCCGTGTAAATTTTAAGCTTGCGAAGGCAGGCGCGACCCATAGGGTTGCGGGGCAGCATGCCACGCACGGCGTGCATAAGCACTTCTTCCGGCTTTTTTTCCATCATTTTTTCCAGGGTGGTTTCTTTTAAGCCGCCCACATACCCGGAGTGACGGTAATATTTTTTCTTGTTCAGCTTGTCGCCGGTGAATTTAAGTTTTTCGCAATTCACCACAACCACAAAGTCGCCATTATCCATATGGGGGGCGAATTCAGGTTTGTGCTTGCCCCGTAAGTGGTGGGCAATCTGGGAGGCAAGGCGGCCAAGAACCTGGTCGCTGGCGTCCACAATATACCACTTGTGGTCTATTGTCTCAGGTGTGGGACTGAATGTCTTCATGGAAAGCTCCTAGGACTCTATCGGTCGAAAAAAATTCGTAAGGTATTCTCAACGGGAAGTCAAGCAAAAATAAAACGGGGCGAAGAAGAAGAATAAAAGGAAAGGAAAATTTGTCAAGCGAAAAAAAACTCTGGCAAGGGAAATTCTTGCTGGATTTGTGTGTCTGCGTGTGTTTTATTTTTTTTATTGCGCCCAGAGGATTTGAACAAATAAAAAGCGTACAGGTTACGGCCATTGCTTTTTTTGCGCGGAGAGGTAAAATTTTTCTTGCCAATTGCCAGGCTTCCGGTTAGTATCCGTTGTTACCTATTTTTTATGGAGAATAAAAATGAAAGACGGCATCCATCCTAAAGTTTACAACGCCAAAATAACCTGTGCCTGTGGTTTCCAGGTGGAAGCGCTTTCCACCAAGGGGCAGGAATTGCATACAGAAATTTGTTCCAACTGCCACCCCTTCTTTACAGGGAAGCAACGTTTTGTGGACACAGCCGGCCGTATTGACCGCTTCCGCAAAAAGTACGCCAAGTTCGAAAAGTAGCACTGCGCCGCGTTTTCGCGGGCATGGTGTTTTGGCCCTTCTCCTGCCTGCCTTACCAGGGTTATCTTCTGGTTTTGCTGTGTGGGGGAAGGTCTTTTGCGTTTTACTGAGGTTATTATGGATACAGAACCTTCCGCCGCGTTTGAAAAAACACAGGAATCATTATGCGCCCCCCATAGCCCCCCTGCGCCTGAAAACCTTATGGGTGGTCAGGCTGTGCTGGATGGTGTGCTTATGCGTAATGGCGGCCAGTACGCGCTTGCGGTGCGCCTGCCAAGTGGCCCTATACGGGTGCGGCGCAGAAAGTGGGTGAGTCTGGTAAAAGGGGGCGTATGGAAAAAACCTTTTTTGCGTGGTTTCCCCCTTTTGATAGAAACCCTGATTAATGGGGTAAAGGGCTTAAACGCCTCTGTGGAACTGGGAGAAACAGACCCTGCCGCCACGCAGTCAGAAAAAATTTCCGATCTGGCGCTTTTGGGAACCCTTGTTTTTTCCATTGTGCTGGCGCTTGGTCTTTTTGTGCTTTTGCCGCATCTTTTAACCCTTTTTATGCAATATTTGGGTTTTTCCAGTGGGCTGGAGGGTATTGCTTTTCACCTTTGGGATGGCCTTTTTAAATTTGCTATTTTTATTGCTTATGTGGGCGGTATTTCGCTTATGCCGGAAATCCGCACGGTGTTCCAGTACCACGGGGCGGAGCATAAGGTTATTGGCGCGTATGAATCGCAGGCTTTCCGGGATGGCGCGCTGCTTACATCAAAAATGGCTTCCCGTTTTAGCCGCTTGCACCCCCGTTGCGGGACAACCTTTATTTTATTTGTGCTGGCACTTGCCATTGTGTTCCATGCGGTGTTTGTGCCGCCTTTTCTCTGGCTTGTGCAGCCTTCCTATGCGTTTACCACCCATGCCGCCACCATTCTTTTTAAAATTTTCCTTATGGTGCCTATAAGCGCAGTAGCGTATGAGATTATCCGCTATGGCGCGCGCCTTGGGGATGGCCCCCTTGGCCAGATTATCCGTGGCCCCGGCCTTTTGCTCCAACTGCTTTCTACACGAGAGCCCACCCACGACCAATTGGAAGTGGCCCTTGCCGCCCTTAGGGAAAGCCTGCCTGTCTCCATACAAAACCGCATTGAATGTGAACCTTACTCCTTGGGATAAAAGACTATGTTTGATAAACTTGAGCAATACGAAGAGCGTTATCTGGGATACGAAGCTGAGCTTGCCCAGCCGGAAATTTTTGAAGACCAGGAGCGTTACCGTAAAACCGTAAAAGCCCATGCGGATTTGCGTGATATTGTGGCCCTTTACCGCAAATATAAGGCGCTGATCCAACAAAGGCAGGAAAACCGGGAGCTTTTGCAGGACGGCGATTTAGACATACGCGCCATGGCGCAGGATGAGCTGGACACCCTTGAAACAGCCATACCAGAAACAGAACAGGCCCTGAGGGTAATGCTTTTACCCACAGACCCTCTGGATGAAAAAAATATTGTGCTTGAAATCCGCGCGGGTACAGGCGGGGAGGAAGCGGCCCTTTTTGCGGCCGACCTTTTCCGTATGTATTGCCGTTTTGCGGAAATCCAACGCTGGAAAGTGGAAATAATGAGCGAAAGCCCTTCGGACAACGGCGGGTATAAAGAAATAATAGCCCTTATTTCCGGTAACCGTGTGTACAGCCATTTAAAATATGAATCTGGCACCCACCGTGTGCAGCGTGTGCCTTTGACAGAATCGCAGGGGCGTATCCACACTTCCGCGGCGACTGTTGCTGTTCTTGCAGAAGCGGAAGAAGTGGACGTAAACATCCGGCCGGAAGATTTGCGTATAGACGTGTACCGCGCTTCTGGTGCAGGCGGCCAGCACGTGAACAAAACAGAATCTGCCGTGCGTATTACCCACATACCCAGTGGTACAGTGGTAACCTGCCAGGACGAAAAATCCCAGCACAAAAACAAAGCGCAGGCAATGAAGGTTTTGGCTTCCCGTATTCTGGCCATGGAAGAAGAAAAGAAAAATTCCGAATACGCGGCAGACCGTAAGTCCCAGGTAGGGTCAGGCGACCGCTCGGAACGTATCCGCACCTATAACTTCCCGCAAGGCCGCGTGACTGATCACCGCGTTAACCTGACCATGTATTCTCTTGACCGTTTTATGGATGGCGACATTTTACAGATGACCGATGCCCTTGGCGCCCACGCGCAGGCAGAAGCCCTGAAAGCCGAAGGGGCATAAGAGTCTTCGCGTTTATTAGAGCATTTCCCTATTGATTTGAGAATAACCCAGAATGTTTTTGGAAATGCTCTGGTAGCTGCGGGAGCAGCTACCCCAGGTTGTTGACAAAGTCAACAACCTGCCGA
>CAZJOG010000141.1:0-6765 GCA_964547565.1 uncultured Desulfovibrionaceae bacterium | reverse complement strand
TGGTGCGCCCGACAAGAATCGAACTTGTGGCCTACAGCTTAGGAGGCTGTCGCTCTATCCAACTGAGCTACGAGCGCGTTTTTCTTTCCTTACATACAGGCAGGGGTTGTGTCAAGGTCAGGGAAAGAGGGCAAAGGCCCTGTGGCAGGCTGTTTAGGGTTTGTTTACAGGCATAAGCCTGTGTGTTTTAGTGTGCTGGTTCAAGAAATTCACTTGCGCACAAAGAAAGAAGGCGTTACAAAAAGCACATGGATACTATACCGTGGGACGGGCCAGTTGCTTTTGTGCCAGAATGGCTGGATACGCTTGTTTCTGTAAGGGGGCTGTCTTTCCACACGTCTTTGGCATACAGCCAGGATATGCAGCTTTTTGCGGAATTTTTGGCAGAGCTGGATACGCCTTTACCGGAAAAAAAGCACGCAGAAGAGCAGGAAACTGCCTTAGACGACAACACGTTATTGCTTTTTGTGGTATGGCTCAGGCGTAAAGGCGAAGCGCCCCGCAGTATAAGCCGCAGGCTTTCCTGTTTACGTTCGTATTGCGCCTGGTGTTATGCAGAAGGAAAAATGTCCCATAATCCCGCGGCATTACTGGATAGCCCCAAATTACCGCAACTTTTGCCGGAAGTGCTTACCCTTGCGGATATTAACGCGCTGCTGGCCGCGCCCCCGCCTACGCCTCTGGGAGAGCGTGACAGAACCATCATGGAGCTTTTATACGCCGCGGGCCTGCGTGTTTCGGAGCTGATTGGTGTGCGGCCACTGGACATTGATTTCCAGGCCGGTCGGCTGCGTGTATTTGGCAAAGGCCACAAAGAGCGGCTTTTGCCATTGCATGGGCAAGCCATTGCAAGAATCCGTTATTATCTTGATGAGATACGGCCGCTTTTTAACCCAGGCCCAAAAGAGCAGGCGCTTTTTTTAAACAGGCAGGGCAGGGGGCTAACCCGTCAGGGAGTATGGGGCATGCTGCAAAAATACGCGGCTCCCCTTGGGCTTTCGTTATCCCCGCACTCATTCCGCCACAGTTTTGCCACACACTTGCTGGAAGGCGGGGCAGATTTGCGTTCTGTCCAGCTTTTGCTTGGTCACAGTGACATTACAGCCACAGAAATTTACACCCATGTTCAGGCGGAAAGACTAAAAGACGTACACAGAGCGCTGCACCCGCGCTCCAGAGTGCCTGTGGAGAATGCCCATGCCTGATTTTCCCCTGCGGATGCCCCCTGTAGATGCAAAACCCCGTGTGCTTATTACCTGCCACAGAAATGCAGATTTTGACGCACTGGCTTCCCTTGTGGGCGCATTGCTGTTATACCCTGATGCTGTTTTGCTTTACCCGGGTTCACAGGAAAAAACACTGCACAGTTTTTGTGAAGAAAAATTGCAGAGTGTTTACCCATTTTTGCCTGCAAAAGAAATAGATTTTGACGCCATTGAAATTCTTGTGCTTGTGGATACATGCCAGACTTCGCGCATATCCCATGCACAGCCATTACTGGACAGATACGATGCGTGGAAAAATGGAGAGAGTGTATCCCCTCTTGTGGTCCATGTATGGGACCATCATCCATCTTCTGCCGATGATATAGAGCCCACATGGTCGTGTATAGAACCTTTAGCCTCAACAGCCACGCTTCTTACACAGAGTGTACAAAACCACCATATCCCCATAACGCCGCCATTTGCCACCTTACTTGGGCTTGGGATTTATGGAGACACAGGTTCTTTTGCCTACAACTCCACCACAGTGGCGGAATTTTTGTCTGCCGCATGGCTGCTTGAGCATGGCATGGATGTGGCGCAAATTGCCCAGCTTTTAAAGCACAGTATCACCAAGGAACAAATAGCCGCCCTGAACCAGCTTTTGGAAAATTTTACCCTGCATGAAATGGGTGGCCTGCGTATGGCAATAGCCAGCGCGCATATGGAAGAATTTGTGAATGATTTTGCCACGCTGGCCACGCGGTTTATGGAAATACAACCCTGTCAGGTGTTTTTTGGTATTTGTGGTATGGAGAATGCCATACATGTTGTTGCACGCAGCCAGATAGAGCATATTGATGTGGCCAGTGTATGCGCGGAACTGGGCGGTGGCGGGCACAGTTATGCGGCCTCGGCTGTTGTGCGTAACCAGACCCTGCCGCAGATTAAAGACCTTATTTTAAGCCGCATGACCATGCAAATAAACCGCATGGTGAATGCAGGCGCGCTTATGTCTGCGCCTGTGGTTTCTGTGCATGAAAACCAGAGCCTCAGAGAAGCGGAAACAATTATGGGGCGTTACGGCCTTAAAGCATTGCCGGTTTTTTTGCAAAACACCAGCCTCTGCGTAGGAATTTTGGAGCTCAGCATAGCCCAGCGGGCTCTTAACCATGGTTTGGGTTCGTACACAGTCAGCGCCTATATGCAGCGTAATTTTCTGGTGGTAACTCCCCAGGCAGATTTACAGTGTATTATGGACATTGTTATGGGCAACCGGCAGCGCCTTGTGCCTGTGATAAAAGGGGAAAGCCCGGGCACCCTCAGTCTTACCGGGGCGGATGCCCTAAGCCATAAACGGGAAGTGATGGGGGTGCTTACCCGTACAGACCTTATCCGTATGTTTACGGATGAAGGTTCACTGCCCAAACCGCGTTCTGAAGGCAAAAGAGAAAAAAACCTTTCCCGTGCCATGTCTGCCATGTTGCCCCCTGCCTGTATCCGTATTTTGAAGGAAATAGGCAAACTGGGAAGCGAACTGAAAATCCCCGTGTATGTTGTGGGCGGCTTTGTGCGTGATTTGCTTATGGAACAAAAGGGCAAACACTGGCCGGATTTGGATATTGATTTGGTGGTGGAGGGGGAGGCCGCGTTTTTTGCGCGTAAGCTGGCGGAAAAATTCCATGGGACTATGCGGGAACACAAGAAATTTTTGACAGCCCTTGTGCTTTTTCCACAAGAAGCGGAAACAGAAACCGTGCGTGATGCAAGCCCCCCGCAAATGGCCCTGCAGCTTTTGGAAACAAAGCCGGAAAAATCCCCGCAGACCCGGCAAATGCCTGATCGGCAGGCCCCGGAAAAAATGGCCCGCATAGACATAGCGACCGCCCGCCTGGAATATTATGAGGAACCGGGCGCTTTGCCTACGGTGGAGCTTTCCTCCCTGAAAATGGACTTATACAGGCGCGATTTTACTATCAATGCCATGGCTGTGCGCCTGAATGAAGAAAATTTTGGCACTCTGGTAGATTATTTTGACGGGCAGAGTGATATTAAACACAAACGCATACGCATGTTGCATGCCCTGAGTTTTGTGGAAGACCCCACCCGCGCCTTGCGTGCTGTGCGCTTTGAACAAAGGTATGGTTTCCGTATTGGTCAGCAGGCAGAGCGGCTTATACGGAATACACTGGAGCTTGGGCTTATTGATAAGCTGAGTGGCCCGCGGATTATGGCAGAACTGGGCGCTATGATGGAAGAAAAAAATCCGCTTCCCTGTTTTGTGCGTATGCAGGAATTTGATATGCTTTTTGCCATTTCGCCCTCGCTTGCGCTGAATGCCGGCAAGCAGGAACTTCTTATGCGTGTGCTGGATGTGCTGGACTGGCATTCTATGCTCTATTTACCGGAGCAGCCGGAAAAAAATCTTTTGCTTATTCTTGCGCTTTGTAAAGGTGTTAATACACAAGATTTTGCGGATGTTCTTAGCCGTTTGGCTCTTATACGCCCCATGCGGGAAAAACTGCTGGAAATACGGGCCGGTATTATGGCAATACTGCCCCAGATTGAAAAATGGCACGCCCAGGAAGGCAGAGTCAGTGATCTGGCGGAACTTTTACGCACTTTCCCGCTGGAGGGATTGTTGTATCTGGCAGGGCGTGTGGAAGATGAGGAGCTGAAAAAAAAGCTTACCCTGTATATATATAAGTGGCGTTTTGAAAAAGCGGATATCAGCGGGGAAGAATTGCTGGCTTTGGGGGTTCCCCGTGGGCCACGGATTGGTGAGTTACTGAAAATGGCGCGTGCTGCCAAGCTGGATGGCATTGCCCCCACGCACGATGCCCAGTGGGAATTAGTGAAGGAGTGGACCGCGCCTGACATGGCGCGTATAACAGAATAACCGGGAATACAAACACACGTTTTTAAAATGGATACAACACCTTGCTAGCTTTGAAAAGCCTTGTTGAGAAACTTTTCTGCAGAAAATAAAAAAGAGGTGGGCCATGCACACGCGGACAAAGGTTTTATTTTTATGTTGCGCAGTTTATATCCTGAGTTTATTCCACAGAAGTTCCATCGCTGTTATTTCTTTTGATATAGCCGCAAGCCTTGATGTAAGTCTGGCAAGCCTTGGCTATCTAAGTGGCACCACTATGCTTGCGTATGGCATTATGCAGTTGCCTTCCGGTCTTTTGGCCGATGCTTTTGGGGGCAGGCGGGTTGTTATATGGCTGACCACTATTTCCGCGCTTTCGGCCTTTGCTGTTGCCCTTAGCCCTAATTTGTTCACCGCATCCACGGCGCGTTTTTTTCTGGGTCTTGGTATTGCCATTTTTGTGCCTATTCTCACCCTGCTTGCGGCAACATTTCCGCCTAATATGTATGGCAGAGCTGTGGGCATTCTTTCTGCCTCCGCGGGGCTTGGGGGCATTATTGCGGCCACGCCGCTTCTTTTAATCAGTAATGCCATAGGCTGGCGCGGGGCCCTTTTATTGTTTGCGTTTTTTACCCTTGCGTCTGTGGTGCTTTTTGCCCTGTTTACCCGTAATATCCCCCAAAAAAGCGATTCTGCCGTTTCTCTTGCGTCTTCTGCAAAACCCCAAAAAAAGCTGGACTTGCCAGCCATTGGGCGTGATATTGTGCGGGTGTTTTGTACCAAAGAGTTTTGGCCACTTTGTATCTGGCAAATCACTATTACAGGCTCCATGTTTATGCTGACTATCCTGTGGTTTGTGCCTTATCTGGTAGAAGCGAATGGCCTTACCCAGCATGAGGCCAGTATTTTCCTTATTTCTTTTGCTATATTACCCCTTGTTATTATGCCGCTTACAGGCTACCTTTCCGACGCGGTTTTTAAAGCAAGGCACTGGCCTGTAGTGGCTTTTGGTGTGTTTTCTCTTATAGCGGCCCTGCTGTTTGTCACCCATTCCGGCCGTATGCCTTTCTGGCTTTTGTGCGTGCAAATGATTTTTATTGCCATTGGGCTTTCTGGCGCTAACCCGCTTATATTCACCATGGTGAAGGAAATTTTTCCCCCTTCCCTGACGGGTACAGCAACCGGCTGCCTGAATATGTTTTACCCCATTTTTGTATTTTTTATCCAGATGGTTTACGGGGGGATTATTGAATCCCAACTGGCGGCAGGCGCAAGTGTGGGTGAGGCCTACAGGGCAGCAGGCTGGGTTGTTTTTATCTGCCACCTTATTGGCTTTGGCTGTACACTTATGATGAAAGAAACGTATGGGAAAGAACCCAAAGGGTAATAATGGAACAGGCTTTACTGGAAAATCTTTTAAGCGCAGAAAAAATTTGTCTTTGGGACAAGGTTTCCGCCCTTGTGGAAAACCTGTATGATATGGAAATTCTTACAGGTAAAGGCGGGAAAAAATGGGATGTAGAAAAAAAATACCGCAAAGGGGGCAAAACCCTTTGTGGCCTCTATGCCCGCAAGGATGTTCTGGGCTTTATGGTGATTTTAGGGAAGGAGGAGCAGATTAAGTTTTTGGCAGAAGCCTGGAACCCAGTTATACAACATGCTTTTGAGGAAACAAAAGTATACCACGATGGTAAATGGCTTATGCTTATGCTGGAAGACGAAAGCCTTTTTGTCGATATAGAACGCCTGCTCAGGATAAAACGCAAACCAAATAAAAAGTAAAATATTTTTCTGTATTATTCCCAGTTTTTACACACATCCACCCATCCCCGGGCAAGGGAATAAACCTCCAGCTCCTCCATAGTAAGCTCAATAGCGCTGTTTGCACTGCCACAGGCAGGGAAAACCGTGTTAAAGCGGCGCAGGGAAATATCTAAAAACACGTTTACCCCTTCTTTTACCCCAAAAGGGCATACACCGCCTACAGCATGGCCCACAGCGGTTTCCGCTTCTTCAAAGGCCAGCATTTTGGCTTTTACCCCAAAATGCGCTTTGTATTTGGCATTATCTACCTTGGCGTCCCCGGCAGCTACAAGAAGAATGGGTGTATCCCCCAGCCAGAAAGAAAGCGTTTTGGCAATCCGTGCGCCTTCACAGCCAAGCGCCAGAGCCGCCAGCTCGACTGTTGCACTGGAAACCGTAAATTCCTGTATTTTGTCATCTGCACCAAAACGGGCCAGATGCGCCCGCGCCTGCTCTATAGCCATAATAAAAATTCCTGGTCAAAAAAATAAAAAAAGCCCGCCATTTTTAACGTAGCAATACACACAAAAAATGGCGGGCCTGGATTTAGATGTGTATTGTATCCATAGTGCCATCCATATTGTCGTCCATAGCCTTTAAGCTATTGGGGTCATCAGGATTGACAAGGGCTTTTATCAGCATAGCAAATCTTTCCTGCATGGCGCCTTCTACCTTTTTTTCTCTGGGGGGAAAAGTGGCGTCAAAAAGAGCCACCTGTTCCTGGTCTATGCTGAAAACCGGGCTGTCTTTCAGCATCCCGTGTACACCGAAAAGCGCGTTTTCCTGCAGTTCCAAAACCTGCATGGCCCGTGGGAAAATGCCGTCCGGGTTACAAATACGGTATTTGGCGGCACACACAAAGCCGTATCTGCTGTAGTAGGCGGG
>CAZJOG010000140.1:0-6776 GCA_964547565.1 uncultured Desulfovibrionaceae bacterium | reverse complement strand
TCCACAAAAAGCTCCAGTAGGCAGAGCTTATTTGGGCCGCCAGTACCCGCGGGTATAAAAACACCATAATAAACCAGAAAAACGGCAATGCCATAACAAGCAAACATGCCTGGGCTATAAAAAGATTGGCATGCAGGGAAAAATCCACGGGGATCAGGTGCACAAGGAACAGGGCAATGGCGGCAAGATCGCTGGCTGTATGCACCACAAGGCATAACAAAAAAAGCAGGTGAAGCACGTTTTGCCGTATACAAAGGGCAAGGATAAAAAGCGCGCTAAAAAACCACAACATCATAGCCGCATCTGCGTAGGCAGTAAAGGCACTTGTGCTGCCCGGGCCGTAAAAAAGATTAAAAATCCAGCAGGAAAAAACGCCAAAAACAAAAGTTATGGCGCCCGTTACAGGCAAGCTGTAACGTAAGACCTGCCGAAAAGGCCAGAGTATAAAAAGCGCAAGAACGGCGTAGGTAAGGGCATCTGTTGCCACAAAAAACAATGTGCCTGTATCCATAAGTATATGCCTGGGAGGTGTTAGAGTCTGCTGAAAAGATAGTCTGTATAGGCGGCTTTTATTTCTTTTAGGCGCATACGGTTAATGGGCAGGCGTGTGCTGTCCCGCAGCACAAAAAACTTCCCATCCACACTTTCTATACAGTCCATATTCACCAGTGTGTTTCTGTAACAAAGTAAAAAGTTGGCATACGGGGCCAGGGCTTTTTCCACGTCTGCAAAACGGAACACATAGGTACGTTTTATGCCGTTTGTTGTATGAAACTGGACATAGTGGTCGTAATAATCCACATACACAATATCTTCCAGGCGTATTTTGTAGGGTTCCCGTTTTTCTGGTACATCCAGAAAACGTGCAGATTCCTCCAGCTTACGCATGGCAAGATCCATAACGCGGTTAAACACCTCTGCTGTCCAGGGTTTTACAAGATACCAAAGGGCACCCACATTGTAACTTTCCTGCGCAAAACTGTTGGAAGAGCTTACAAAAATAATAGGGTACTGCACTTCTTGGGCCCGCAGGTTAAGGGCAAGTTCCACGCCTGTTATTTCTCCCATAAAAATATCTAAAAAAAGAAGGCTCCAGTCTTTTATACCTGGGTTTGCAGAAGCCAGCAGTTCTTCCCCGCTGGCAAAAAAGGAGATATCGCAGGTAAAAAAATGTTCCTGCATGTATTGGTGTATGTAGTGGGCCAGTGTTTCCCTGTCTTGGGGGTTGTCATCCACAATGGCTATATCCATGGGTATCCTTAACGTCTGTGGCGGCATGCATACGCATGGGGCCGGCCTGTCAATTTGAAAAGTCTTGGCAATGCTCCAAAAAAAGCGTAGAGTAAAGACATACACAAGGGCGTATGCGCCCTGGTTGTTGACAAAGTCAGCAACCAAACGGCAAAGGGAATAGGCACGGTTATGCCGTGCCGTTAAATGACCGAATGCCGTGCCTTTCCGCCCAGCAAGCAAAGCGCGATGGTGGGCGGCGCAAACCCCGGAGGGGTTTGTTTTTAGTCTGAAGGGCGTGTGCCCTCTGCGAGGGAGTATGCGATTAAAAGATTTTGAACCCCGCCGGATTCTTGTTTGTCAGCAGCGTCAGATAGGGGATGTGCTTTTGGCCACTCCTGCCCTGCGCCTTTTAAAAGAACGCTACCCCGAAGCCTCACTGCATTTGTTTACAGAGCGTAAATGCGCTCCCCTGCTGCGTTTTAACCCCCATATAGATCGCCTGCACCTTTTGGATAAACACAAAATGCGCACAGTCAGCCAGCTTATGGCCTTTTACAGGCGTGTGGCTGCCTGCGATTTTGATATGGTGATTGACTTCCAGCAGCTTCCCCGTTGCCAGATGATTGTGGGGCTGTCCAGGGCCCCGGTGCGGCTCTCCTTTCCCGCACCGTGGTACAGACGTCCCCTTTATACCCATTGTGTGTTGCCTTGCCAAGGGTATGCCGCACAGGTTAAAGTAAGTTTATTAGAACCGCTGGGTATCCACTGGAATGGGGAAAAGCCGGAAATCTTTCTGCAGGAAGCAGAAAAAGACCAGGCAGAAATTTTATTAAAAAATTTAGGTTTGTTGGAAAATCATACCTTAATCACCCTTGATCCCACCCATAAGCGGGAAACCAAACGCTGGCCCATACAAAATTTTGCCCGCTTGGTAGAACTTTTGCTGGCAGATAACCCGGATTTCAGGTTTGCGGTCTTACGCGGCCCGGGAGAAGAGGCGTATATAGAAAATCTGCGTTATGCCTGCTCGGCAGCCCATGTGGAACATGCCCTGCTTATCCCGGAAAAAAGCCAGCCTATACGCATGGACGCCGCTATTATAGAAAAAGCCGCCCTGCATATTGGCCACTGTTCTGCCCCGCGGCATATTGCCGTTGCGGTGGGAACAAAAACACTTATTATCCCGGGGGCTTCCGGGCCTGAATGGAATTACCCTTCCGCGGAGCATGTGCCCGTGTATGCGAAAATTCCCTGCCATCCCTGCCATAAACTGGAGTGTACAAGTTTGGAATGTCTTACCTCCATCACGCCTGAAATGGTGGAATTAAAAGCCCGCCGCGTGCTGGCCTTTGAAGAATAAGGGTACCGCGTCACTTGCAGAAAGTGAATAAAAAGGATAAAAGAAACTTTATTTTACGCAAGCAGGTGGGCGATGGCCAAACGAGAAAGCAATATTTCTTCTTATGATTTAAAAAATATTTTAGCACTTGATGCGGAATTGTTCCGCCTTCTGACACGCAGAGCCCGCTTGCTTCTTAAGCAAACAAACGGGGAACATCTGTCTGCGGAAGATGAAAAAACCCTCCGCCTTGCCTGGCTGGAAGGGGCGGCCCGTGTTACCAAAGACACACGGGTAGCCCGCGATATGTTCCATATTGTGCAGGGTATGATCCCCCTTACCCAATCGGACGCAGACACGGACGCAGGCCCGCGGTTTTTTAATCTGGCGCCTCCCAAAAAACCTTTGGATGTGCATATCCCGGGGCCCCGCTCTTGCCATATCGCACGGTTGTATATGGCGTTTGCCGCGGCCAGCGGGCAGGTGATAGATATTTTCCCCGTGCCCCTTTCCGATGCTATTCTGGAAGCTGTGAAAGTGCTTAACCAGCTTGGCGGGCAACTGTGGTGGGAGGAATCTGGTCATATCACCAACCGCGGGGGCAAAGGCCTTACCGGCAATATGGACAAAGTGCTGCATGCCGGGGATGATTATTTTAACCTGTGTATGGTGCTGGCTTTTTCTTTAGGCGCACCCAACAGATTAAAAATCACGGGCGAAAGTGGCTTGCGCACCTGCAACCTGACTCCGCTTAAACACTTTTTGCCCAAAATGGGCGCACGCCTTACCCATGTTATCCCCAGTGGGGATGGTTTGCCTGTGCGTCTTGAGTGTTCCGGCATGTTGCCAAATCAGGTAGAAATACCGGAAGATTTGCCTGTGCCGTTTATCACCGCATTGTGCCTTGCCGCGCCTTTTTGGGAAAAACCTGTGGAATTTTTCTTCCCGGAAAATACCCTGAACCCGCGTGTGGCCCACACCTTTGATTTTCTGGAAAGACAGCAGGTGGCTATAACCAGACGCACGGACGAAAAAGGCCTGTGGCTGCATGTGCAACCCGGCAAACCTGTTTTGCCGGAAAGTATGCCCCTGCCTATTGATACGGAAATTGCCGCCTATCTTTTGCTTTTACCCTCCCTTGCCGGTGGGGAGCTGGAGCTGGAAGGCATATGGCCAGACCTTATGGCCCCGGAAGAAGACACGCCGGAAGCCCAGAAGCTCTGGTTCCAGGAAGATATTGTTTTTGAAAAAACAGAAAAAGGTGTTGTATGCCGTATGGAAAAAGGGGCGCGCCAAAAGCCAGACACCCTTGTGACCACAGGCAAAGGCAATTCCCTGTACAACGCCAATTTATACCCTCTTGCCGTGGTGGTGACAATTAAAGCTGCACTGGAAGGCGAAAAAGTGCGCCTGCCCGCCCCACCGGAAGGGGGCATTGACCCCATGATTTTATACAGCTTTTTGCCTTATGCAGGTTTGGAGGAAGACCCCGAAAGCCTGTACCTTGTGCCGGTTAAAGACCGCAAAGTTATGCTGCCCCCGTGGATAAGCCCATCGCCCTACTGGACAATGGCTTTTGCCCTTCTTGCCTTTTTGCGGCCCCATATCCGGCTGGCTAACCCGGAAAGTATGTCCGCGCTTTTTCCCAACTTCTGGTTATTGTATAATAAACTGCCCCAGGTAGACACCAAGACCCTTATGGAATCGTATACCCATGCCCAACCAAACCAAAACACCAAACCTGCCGCCCCTCGCCGCAGACGTTTTATCGCAGAGGGAGTCTACACAGACCTTCCTGAACCGCCCCCTCCCGCAGACCTTGACTGAACTGGAAGCAGAGGTTGCGCATCTGACACACCTGCAAAACCTTTGTGATAAAGCCGTCCGTGCCTGCCGTGAGGCAGAAGACATGGAAAAACATATTTTTTTCCCGCAGGAAATTTATACCCTGCTACAGGAAAAAAATATGCTGGAAACCCATAAACAATGGCGCAATGTACGCATTAATCGTTTAAAATCGCGCTGATATATAAACAAATGGCCTACGCCCACGCATATGCAGGCGCTTGCCTGCATATGTTCCCCGTGTCCATCTGTAACGTGTGCGTATAGCCAAAGAGAACACAATAGGTTTTGTATGCCCAAAACATCCTGTACACGTTGTGGCACATGCTGCCGCAAAGGCGGCCCCGCCCTGCATGAAAAGGATACCTTTTTATTTGAGGAAGGCCGTCTTACCCTTGCAGATTTATGCACCTACCGCGCCGGTGAACTGGTGCGTGACCAGCAAAAAGGCGGCATTGCCCCTTTGCCTGAAGAAATTGTCAAAATAGCCCCCCTGCCTTCGCAAGATCCGTATAACTGGATATGCCGGTTTTTTCAGGAAGGCAAACCCCACACAACCTGCGCTTTGCATGGCAAACACCCGGCAGAATGCCGCGCATTTTTTTGCGAAAAGCCGGAAGAACTTCTGGCTCTTGGCGCTGCCGACAGACTGGACAGGACCGCCTGTATAAAACTTACCCATGCCCCCCAATGGTATGCGGAACTTATAGCCGGCCATGAAGAAACCTGCGGGTATGAAAAAATGACCGCTCTTGCGGAAAAATTGCACACAGACCCAACCGCCCGTCAGGAATTTTTGGAAATTGTGGCTTTTGACAAAGCGTACAGAGAACTTTTGCTGGAAAAAAAGGCCGTGCCGGAATCTGAGCTTCATTTTCTTTTAGGCCGCCCCCTTCTGGATACCCTTGGTATGTATGATCTGGAAGTGGCCCACGGCCCCCAGGGCCTGCTTTTAAGGCCAATTAACCGCAACCTTGTCTGATTTGAGGGATATATGATTATTGTTACAGGCGGAGCGGGTTTTATTGGAAGCGCCCTTGTGTGGGCCCTTAACAAAAAAGGCACAGACGATATTCTGGTTGTGGATAATCTGGCCAGCACGGAAAAATGGAAAAATCTTGTGCCACTCTCCTACCGCGCCTATATCCAGAGGGAAGCCTTTATGGCCCGTATTCTGGAACAGGGCCTGCCGGCAGACACCACCGCCATTGTCCACCTTGGCGCCTGTTCCTCTACCACAGAAAAAGACGCAGACTTTCTTATGAACAATAACCTGGCCTACAGCCAGGTTTTATGCGAAACTGCCCTGAATAAAGGCTGCCGCTATATCCAGGCTTCCAGCGCCGCCACGTATGGGGACGGCTCTCTTGGTTTTTCCGACTCCATCTCCATGTTGCCCAAACTGCGCCCCCTTAATATGTATGGCTATTCCAAACACCTTTTTGATAAATGGGCGCACAGAATGGGGCTTTTAGAGCAAATAGCCAGCCTGAAATTTTTTAATGTGTATGGCCCTAATGAATACCACAAAGGCAATATGCAAAGTGTTGTCTGCAAAGCTGTTCCCCAAATTCTTGCCGAAGGCAAGGTGCGCCTTTTTGCCTCTGACCGCCCAGATTACGAAGACGGCGGGCAAAAACGGGACTTTATTTATGTTAAAGATTGCGTTAACCTTATCCTCTGGCTTTTGGAAACCCCGTCCGCAAATGGCCTTATGAATGTGGGTACAGGCAAGGCCCGTACTTTTAAAGATCTGGCTCTTGCCACCTTTGCCGCTATGGGCCGTACACCGGACATTGAATATATCCCCATGCCGGAAACCCTGCGGGGTAAATACCAGTATTTTACCCAGGCCGATATGGGCTGGAAACAATCCGCCCGTTGTCCCGTTGCCTTTACGGAACTGGAAGACGGCGTTAAAGACTATGTACAAAACTACCTGTACAATTACCCGGATGCCCCCTATCCGTATTTGAGTATCTGAGGTCTCTATGATGATACAACTTACATGCCCGGAATGTCACTTTACCCGCGAAATTGAGGAAGGTGCTATTCCCCCCACTGCCACAAAAGCGACATGCCCCAAGTGCGGCGTGCGTTTTTCCTTCCGCTCCGCTGCAAACATCCCACCGAATACTCCTGCTGGCACTCCTGCTGACGCGCAGACGGAAAACACGTCACCCCCCGAGACATCTGCCGAAATATCTGCGGGAGTTTCTGCGGAAAATCCCCCCTATGACCCGGCCCTCTACAAAACCCCCACCGTGCAGGAAGGCGATGACCCCCTGCCGTCCGGCGCCCGGGTGCCCCCCCCCCCGGGACAAGAGTTGTGGGGGAAACACCCCCCGTGCGCCCCCCC
>CAZJOG010000139.1:0-6862 GCA_964547565.1 uncultured Desulfovibrionaceae bacterium | reverse complement strand
CTGTTTATACCATTCCACAGTTTTTTCTATGGCAGCTTCCGCGTTATAGACAGGTTGCCAACCTAATACACGCTTGGCTTTTTTTATATCCAACATTAATAGACCTGCTTCATGCAGGTTGTCCTTTTTTTCTACAACCACCTCGCCATTGCCCCAACATGACACAACTTTTTGGGCTACATCCGCCACTTTCCATACATCATGCTCATTGGGGCCAAAATTATAGGCTTCGGCAAATTTTGCTCCTTGGGTGTAAAGTAGCTGTGCCAAACGCAAATAGCCTGATAAAGGCTCCAAAACATGTTGCCACGGGCGCACGGCTATGGGGTTGCGTATACAAATTTTCTCGCCTGTGTGGATGCTTCGCACACAGTCCGGGATAAGCCTGTCCTCTGCCCAGTCTCCCCCGCCTATCACATTGCCTGCACGGGCTGTTGCCATAGCAAAAGGTTTGCCATTTTGGAGAAAAGAAGAGCGGTAGGAAGAGGAAAGAATTTCTGCACACGCTTTGGAAGAAGAATACATGTCGTGTCCACCCATGGGCTCATCTTCTTTGTAAGCGTGAATTTTTTCTTTATTTTCATAGCATTTGTCTGTTGTGATATTCACAAATGCTTTAACTGAAGGACATTTTCGTGCTGCTTCCAGAACATTAAGTGTACCAATAACATTAGTCTGATACGTTAATACAGGTTCAAAATACGAACGCCTTACTAATGGTTGGGCAGCAAGGTGGAAAACAATATCGGGTTGGAAGTTTTGTATGGATTTTTCAAGGTGCTCTGTATCCAATATATTGCCAAACACACTGGAAATTTTGGAATCAAGAGAGAGTATATGAAAAAGCGAAGGCGTGGTATCTGGGGGAAGGGAATAGCCCAAAACCTCTGCCCCCAGCTTTTTAAGCCAGAAGGCGAGCCAGGAGCCTTTAAAGCCTGTGTGGCCGGTAAGGAAGATGCGACGGGTGGAAAGCAAATTTTTCATTTAGCTAATGTGTGTATCTAGGTTTTTGTGTTTTTTGTCGTTTTCTTTTTGCCCTAAGACCTTTTAAAGTGAGCGTGACCCATGTTTTTCTTACAAGCAAAAAAGCAAGTTCGCGGATTTTTAATTGTTTTGGTTGTTTAGTGTATATGGTAAGTGGAAGAGGGTCTTCAGTTCTTCCATATAAATCTCGAAACTCTTTAATTCCAAACCCAAATCTTTCAAAGATTTCATTTCTCATTATTACATCTGAGAGTAATTCTTCTATTGTTAGATAGCCTATGATTCTTCTTTGAAAAATATCTCCAGAAAGAAAAGTATGCGCAATTACGAATTTAATGAATTTTTCATCACCATATTGTAGTTGTTGTACATAAGGATTATTCTGAAATAGTTTTACAACTGTCATTACGTCAGTAATTCTAAAAAAAAGTTTAGAAAAATAGATATTTTCGAAAGAAGAATACATTGGTACTCTTTTATTTTTTAGTGACATTGTTTGAGCATCGTGAATTCTATAGTTTACTAAAACAGCATCTTGAAAAAAAAATTTCATACCCTTGATTAAGCACTTAAGCCATAGACTCATATCATGTAACATTAGCAGCGTAAAATCACAATCAATACTCCGAAAGGAAGTAGCTTTTATAGCAGAGCCAGGAAATGGTAGGGGAGATATGCCATAATAATATTTTTTCATTAAATCAATGGAAGTATCTTTCGGATTCAAATGTTCAAAATATTCAATCAAAGTATACGGGAGTGCATTTGACTTTTCGTCAATTAGTTGTGCATTTGAAAAAATCATATCTAGCTCAGCATCATTATAAAATACATCAACAATTGATTGCAAGCAACTTGGAAGCATAACATCATCGGCTGCCAAAAAAACAAAATAGTCTCCCTTTGCTACCTCACTAAATGCGGGAATCATAAAACCACCTCCCCCACCTTCATTTCGAGGCATGTCAATATTAATAATTCTTTCATCAGAAAAGGAATGAGCAATTTCGCGACATGAATCTTTAGTTGCATGATTAATCAGGATTAATTCAAAGTTTGTGTATTCTTGCAAAAGGATTGACTCAATATATTCCTTGAGAAACTTTTCATCATTGTAATAGGAAGCTATCACAGTAACTAGTGCTTTTGTACTCATTCAATTCTCACTTATTGCTTTAAGACTTACGAGGACACTCTGAAAATATCTTGAGCAATCTAACTATATTTTCGTGAAACTTAAAGGACCCAAGGGATGCTTGTTGCAAAAACAGAGCAATCAAGGCGCAGTTGGCACACCCCAAAATTCGCATTTATTACACAAAGGGACATTGCCCCTTTTGCCTGCCATGTGCAATTGCTTCCATTCTGTGCGTTTTTCGCCATTCCACAAAGCGTCTAATGTGTCAGTTTGAAGATTACCCAGCACACCAAGCCCTTCAGGATCAAAGCGCACACAAATGGACACATCACCTTTTCGGTTTAT
Organism: uncultured Desulfovibrionaceae bacterium; assembly: GCA_964547565.1. GTDB lineage: Bacteria > Desulfobacterota > Desulfovibrionia > Desulfovibrionales > Desulfovibrionaceae > CAZPTC01. Next base: position 4,395 of record CAZJOG010000139.1, on the reverse strand, counting down.
GCAAGGGTGATGCAAAAAGTCCCAACAAACCCCAATTTCAGGGATAGTAGGGCTACGTTTCACATAGTCAAAGCTTCCCATTGGGGCATGGAGTACGCGGCGGACAAAAAGCTGGTTGAATTTTTCGTAAGGCTTTGGGTCCACCACCCCAATAAGGCGCAGGGTGACAAAGGGCTTTTGCTCTTTTTTAAGAGCCAAAAACTTTTCAATACATTCCAGCTGCTCTTCTGCATCCTCATCTTTTTCAAAGATAGAAACAGAAAGTGTTTCTAAATTGCCAATTATTTCGTCTGCTTTTGCTACAAGCAGTTTCCCATTGGTGACAATATTACGCAAATTATGCGGGAAAAGACGCACAGCATCCCCAAAACGGGGGTACATAAGCGCATCGCCATCGCGGTGAAATTGTACGGTAATACCTTCAGGTATTTGCGGCGCAATATGCTCTAATAATGCAAAATCCATATCACCGTAATCAAGCGCAAGCTCTGGGTAATCCCTGTCTACCTTACGCCGGCCACACATCCAGCAATTTTTATTGCAACGGCTTGTTAACTCTATATTAATAGTACCTAATCCATTTAGCATAAGCCCTCACTTTATAAACCTTTGGTAATCCAGCCACCATCAACAAAAAGGTCAGTTCCTGTAATATAACTTGAGGCTGCAGAAGCAAGAAATAGGCAAGGCCCCACCATATCTTCTGGCTCAGCCCAACGTCCAAGCATTGTGCGAGAACGCCTTTCTTCGTTTTTTATGGGGTCTGCATAACTACCCGCAGTCATCTTTGTTCTGACATAGCCAGGGCAAAGATTATTCGCCCTTACTCCATATTCACCAAAATCACGAGCAATGGTTTTGGTGAATAAACCAAGAGCTGCTTTTATTGATGTATACGCGGGGTTTGCAGGAAAAGCTAAGTTGCCATTTATGCTCACAACACTTATTATTGTGCCGGAACCTCGTTTTGCCATGAGTGGTGCATAATGCCCATAGAGAATATACGCTGCTTCTAAGCCCACAGCGCTTGTTTTCCGCAAGTTGACCAAACTATAGGGCGCTTCACTTGGGCAAGTCCATGCGTTATGCACAATAATATCAGGGCAATTTTGGAAATGACCATTTACTTCCGTCATTAACTTTTTAATACTCTCATCATCGCTCAAATCACACAAGGTTGGAAAAAAAGTATCTGCAAACTCAGTATTCAAGCCATGCCAATCAGGTTCTAGCTGACGCATTGTCCCAATCACAATGCTTCCTGCTGATAGGAAACCCCGCGATAATGCAATCCCAATATCGCCAGCAGCCCCTGTCAACAAAACTTTTTTGTTTTTTAAAGAATAAAAGGTGTCCACTTTGTTTTACTCCAAATCAAAAAGCAAGTGTTTCCGCAATTCATCTTGAGGCAAAAACGGAGACATATCATGCGGAGGAGACGAAACAATCGTGCCATCATCTAATTTGCGTGAAGCAATTTTAGGTTCAAAAGCTTGATCGGGGTCAAGTAAAACATCTACCAGGAGGGGGCCATTATTTGCCATAATTTGCTCTAAAGCTTTTGGGAAATCTTTGCCCGAAAGTTGAACGGCTGGAATGGCAAAAGCTTCTGCAAGTTTAACAAAGTCAGGGAAAAACAAGCCACTATTGCTCCCAGCTCCGATAGGTGTCTTAAAAAAATTGTCTTGCGTAACTTTAATGGAAAGATAACCCAGATTATTAAATATAAAAATAATTATAGGCAAATTATGCTCTTTTATAGTTGCAAGTTCTTGCATATTGAGCATAATAGACCCATCACCTTCTAGGCATATAACGCGTTTATCGGGAGCAGCCATATTCACGCCAATGGCAGCGGGCAAACCATAACCCATAGGCCCACAGCCAAAATTGGCTATCATACGTTGCCCTTCCAAGAGTGAGCCAATCTGCTGGATAATGAGGCCGGAACTGGCATTACTTGGCACAACGTAATCGCTAGCTTTTAGCCTTTTATTAAGTTCTTCCACAAAATAATAGGGGTTAATCCTGCCTTCGGGTGTGATACTGCGCATTTGTTCGGTTACCATAGGCAGTAAAAGTAAACGTTCTTTACAAAAACCAAGCCATTTTTTATGGAGTGTTCCATCAAAGCCAAGCGAAAGTCTATTTAATGCCTCAATAAACTCTAGGCTACTGCCCAATATAGTTTTATTTGCAATATAATTAGGGCGCTCAAGCTCGCTTTCATCACACTCTATCACAACTTTATAAGCATTTTTCGCCATAGCCTGCCAATTATATGTGGTGAAACACATATGAAAGCTAACACCTAGGTATAAAACATAATCAGCACTTTGGATATTGATATTGCCCGCCCGCGAACCAAGCGAACCAATTCTACCTGCAAACAGCGGGTGCTTATTGTAGACAGTATCTAAAGTGCCTGCGCAAGCAACAGGAACTTGCAAATTTTCAATTAGTTCCCAAAAGCTCTCCAAAGCACCATAGAGGCGGATACCTTGCCCCACAACAATCAAAGGTCTTTTTGCTTTGCACAAGCCTTCAAAAACAAATTTTGCTGGTTCAGTCATATCAGCCTTTGGGCATAGAGGAATATGAAAGGCTGGTAAAGTATCTGGCTCAATATATGTCCCTTGAATATCTAATGGAATTTCCAACCAAACTGGGCCTTTTCTTTTATGCTGGCACAAATAGAGTGCCTTTTCAAGTTCATAACGAATACTATCTGGCTTATGAATTGTGACCGCGTATTTGGTAATGCTTTTAACCATGTTAGGAATATCAGCCTCTTGCTCACCACCCTGTCGTAAATACCCCGTTACACCATTGACAGATGTTAATGTTTCGGTTTTTGGTTGGCCAGAAATTATAAGCATAGGTAAACCATCAACATACGCGCTAAACACGCCTGTCATAGCATTAATTGCACCCGGCCCTGCAGTAACTTGTACTAAAGCTGGTTTGCCTGTGATATGGGCATAACCCTCGGCAGCGAGTGAACACGCTTGTTCATGGTGGCAACATATTTTTTTTATACGGGTTTCACCGGCAAGGGCGTCATTCAGGTGCATTGCCATGCCACCTGTGAGCATAAAGGCGGTATCAAAATTGCATTCTGCCAATGTTTGCATAACGTAATCCGCAAGGCGTATTTTTGCCATAATCATTCCTATTTTCCTGGAATAGCGTAAAGAACGGTATCACCATAGGTTTTATAATGATGCCTAAAATAAAACTGATACCCAAGATTAAGAGCATCCAACCAAAGCGGAAGAACCCAGAGGTCATCATTTTTATGATACGCAGAGAAAATAATTGTAGGATTATGAGTAATTATGGTTTCTTTTGCCCCAATAAGCATATTTAGTTCAAAACCTTCGACATCAGCCTTTAAGCAAGTAGGGGTACAGATAGAAGAGGGAAGTAGCTTTGAGAAGCTATCAAGAATTGTAACTTCTACTTTTTCTCCTAAATCATTGTCAATGAGGGCAGCACCCACTCCGTTACCTTGCATGGTAAAAACTTTTTCCTTATCACCTAGGCCTTTTTTTACTAGCGTAATATTATTTCTAAGTTTGATTGGCAAGCTTTCAACATATTTTTCAAGTTGCAAAAACTGCGAAGTGCATGGTTCAAAGGCATAATAGCTAAAGTTTTCAAGTTGCGTTAGGCGCAAAAATTCTTTCAAGGTGTCGCCAGTAAAAGCGCCAGCATCTACGAAGCTTGAGTAGTCAATTTTAGCAATTAAATCACTAGGAAAATAAGTTTGCGGGTCATAATGCTCAAGATACCTTGAAATGCCTGTGCAATAAAAGAGTAAGCTATCTTTGAAAATTTGCTTGCTTTTGTGGTCAGCTAAGAGCTTGTATGCTGCTAATATTTCTGGCTTATTGCCAATACTCTCCAAACTAACTCCTAAATTACTAACGGTATAGCAGAAATATTGCAAGGCTGACGGGGTTATCACATTGAGATTTGGAAATTGCTTGCAATAATTATACATTGAACCTATGGAACCTGATGCTAGTAAAACATACTGTGAGTCAACGTTGCCTAGAGAATTGCCGTTTTTTACTTCAATAGGAGGGAAAGATAACATAGAGATATTATAAAGAAATTCTTCAGAAATATTTTCATTCTTCAGAATAATTTGATTAATAGTTTTGCCGTATTTATTAGGATCGTTATCTATGATCCACTCTGGAACAATCCCGATATTTAAGAGTGCAGGCAAAACATTCATTACCGTGTGGAAACCCGCGCCAAAAACGACTAAGCCATTATTACGTAAATCTGCTTCTTCAACATGAAAACAAGATTCAGGCAAGGCCTTTGCCCTGATTCTTGTTTTCATGTGAAAATATTTGTTCTAATACGCCCATAACGGCTCCC
>CAZJOG010000138.1:0-6913 GCA_964547565.1 uncultured Desulfovibrionaceae bacterium | reverse complement strand
CACTGCCCTGGTGTTTTCTGTTTGCGCCTTTATTTCCGGTTTCAGCGCAAAGTCTACATGGGTATTCCCCAACACAGTAACAGCTTCAGGCCGGAAAAGGCGGCAGAGTATTTCCTTATCCCCATGTTCCAAAAATCTGTTGTAATACCAGGTTATTCTGCGCAGGTGCCAGACTTTGGCCGTACCTTGCACAGCTTCCTGCACATGGCGGATTAAAAGGGGGGAGCATACTTCATCAGAATCCACATACAGCACCCACTCGGAAGGCGCGTGCTTTGCCAGCCACTGCAGGCCAAAAGCCGCCTGCGCCGCAAAACCCGGCCAGGGATTTTGCACAAAATACGCCCCAAACTCCCGGGCTATATTTTCCGTGTTATCTGTACTGAAAGAATCCAGCACCAAAATGGCGTCACAAAAGGAAAGTGCTTGCAGGCAGACAGGCAAAAGAGACTGGGCATTTTTGGTGAGTACCAGCGCAGTCAGACAAACAGGGGTATTTGCTCCGGCTTTTTCCATGTGTTTCCTAAAAAAATTCCAAAAAAAAGGGGGAAGAAATCCCCCTTTTCAAACCTTTGCGGCTCTATACTTATTCACCACCAAGCTGTAAACGGACAAAACGGGTCACCGTTAAGGTGTCATCCACCGCTTTACCTGTTTCTTTGGTAAGGTCGCGTATGTTCTTTTTGTCATCGCGGATATAGGGCTGGTCCATAAGGCATACTTCTTTAAAGTATTTTTGCACAGCGCCTTCTGCGATTTTTTCTATAATGTTTTCCGCTTTGCCTTCTTCACGGGCTTTTTGACGGTAAACTTCGCGTTCGCGTTCCACCATGGCGGGGTCCAGATTCGCGGAATCCAAACTCAGCGGATTGGCGGCCGCAATTTGCATGGCCACGTTTTTCACAAATTCCGTAAATTCCGGCTTTGCAAAGGTGGCTGGTTTTGTGGCTGTTACTTCCACAAGAACCGCAATTTTGCCATTGGAGTGCACATAGCTGCCAATATAGCCATTTTCAGGGGCGACAAAACGTATGCTTTTGCCCAGGGTGATATTTTCCCCGGTTGTGGCAATAGCCGCGGTTATGGCTTCGTGCACTTCTTCTTTTTCCAGCTGATCTTTGCCGGAAGTGTGGAATTTATGCAGGGTTTCTTTCACAAAATTTTGGAAAGTATCGCCACGGGTTACAAAGTCTGTTTCGCAGCAAAGTTCTACCAGAACCGCGTTTTTGTTTTCTGCCACATGGCAGGCAATACAACCTTCCGATGTAGCGCGGCCTTCGCGTTTGGCAGCTTTGGAAAGGCCCTTCTGACGCAGCCAGTCCACCGCTTTTTCCATATCGCCCGCTACTTCTTCCAGGGCTTTTTTGCAATCCATCATGCCTGCGGCGGTTTTTTCGCGCAGGTCTTTTACCATTTTTGCGGTAATTTCCATAGATATTTCCTTGCCGTCAGGCTTTATGCGTCTTCAGATTCCTCGGCTTCTTCTTCAGCCGCAGCCGCCAGTCTGGAAACAGGTTTTTCATCCGTTTCCTTGGCAAGCATTTCTTTTTCCACGCTTTTGCCGCCATCTTTTTGCATGGCAGCGCCTTCCAGACAGGCTTCACTCATGGCATTCACAAAAAGTTTGATAGCGCGGATAGCGTCGTCATTGCCCGGGATAATATAGTCGATAACGTCCGGGTCGCAGTTTGTATCTGTTACTGCCACAATCGGAATACCAAGTTTGCGGCATTCTTTTACCGCAATTTCTTCGCGGCAGGGGTCAATAATAAAAGCAAGCTGGGGCAGGCCGTCCATATCTTTAATGCCGCCCAGGGTAGCTTCCAGTTTATCCAGTTCGCGCTGGCGGGTAAGAATTTCTTTTTTCTGGTAGCGGTTGATGGTGCCGTCTTCAAACATAACTTCCAGTTTTTTCAGACGGTCAATGCTTTTTTGGATTGTGGCAAAGTTGGTGAGTGTGCCACCCATCCAACGCTGGGTAACGCAAGGCTGGCCTGCGCGCGCCGCTTCTGTAGACACAGCTTCCTGGGCCTGACGTTTGGTGCCCACAAACAGCACTTTGCCGCCATTAGCCACGGTGTCCACAATAATATCGTGGGCAGTGCGGAACAGCTTTACTGTTTGCTGAAGGTCAATAATGTGGATGCCATTACGCGCGCCAAAAATGTAGGGGCGCATTTTGGGGTTCCAGCGACGTGTGGGGTGGCCAAAGTGCACCCCTGTTTCCAGCATTTGCTTCATGCTGACATAAGCCATGGTATACTCCTGAAAGGGTTTTTCCTCCACCCGGGTTTTTGTCTGCAGGCAGACCCATGCTCTTCACCTTATGCCCATGCACAAGGACCCCAAGCAACACCACGGGTGTGTGTAATGTGAAACAAAATTTTTTACCCCACTTCCACCAAGATGGCAAGAAGTTTTTTAAGGCAACATCCCCTGCACTTTACAAGAAACTTTGCCTCCCGTACTATAAAAAAAAACATACCCGCAGGAAACAGCCATGCAGTATATTACCCCCACAGCAGAAGAAAATGCCCAGCTTAGCCCTGTTTTGCCCTATATTGAGGGATTTTCAGAAATGAGCGCGGCAGAAAAAGAATTTCTCCATGCCCTTGTTTTGCGCCACAAACCGAAAAAAGTGCTGGAACTTGGTGTTTCCGCAGGCGCCGCTTCTGCAATTATTTTGCATGCCCTGCAACATTTGGATAAAAAAGCCACCCTGTCTTCTATAGACTTTTCTTCCCGCTGGTACAAAGACACTTCCAAACGCAGCGGCTTTGTTATAACAGAAAACCTGCCGGAACTTGCTGGAAACTGGACCCTGTATACCCCGGGTATTGCCGCAAAATATATGGATACCATTGGCGCAGGCATTGATTTTTGCCTGATTGACACCATGCACCGTAACCCCGGGGAAATTCTGGATGTGCTTATGGTTTTGCCCTATCTTGCGGAAAATGCTCTTGTTGTTTTCCATGATATAGCCCTGCAAACCGCAAGCCCCGCCCATCTTGCCAGTTATACCAACAGTGTTCTTTTTAGTGTGTTGCAGGGGAAAAAATTTTTACCGGCAAACAAGCATTTACCTTTTGCTAATATAGGCGCTATACAGCTTGCGCCTGTTACAGGCCAAAATATTTACGATATTTTTAACCTGCTTTTGATGCCATGGACGTATCTGCCCGGGAATGCCGAGTATATTACCCTTGTGGAGCATTTTAACGCATGGTACCCGGAAGAAAATGTTAACCTTTTTCTAAAGGCCAAAGCCTATTACGCCGCTGTAAGCCATGTGATGGAATAACCCCTGTTATGCCTGGATTGGCAAAAGTTCCGTGTTAAAAAATCTTCCCCTTTTTCTGCCGGCAAGCAGGGAAAGGGGAAGATGTTTTTTGCCTGTGACCACAGGCTCTTTTAAAGACTTCAGGATGGGGTTTGCCGGGCTACCGGCTTTGTTCTTTCTGTATTTGCCCCTGGGTGCTTATGCGCAGAACCATCCAGTTTTGCCCAGGCAACATACGCACTTTCCGCGATGGAGTCTAACTGCTTGTCGTCCCCATAAAAAAGGGACAAGCCTAAATATTCCTTATAATCAATAAAGTATCCCCACATAATATCTGTTGGAGATTCAGGGAAGGAACATTCCACATAGTAAAAACTGTCTGGGCCGTTTTCTTCATATTCCAGTGTATGCACTTCCATGCTTGTTAAAAAAAGGTCTACTACTTCTTTAAAGGCAAGACCTTCTTTTTGTTCATGCACAAGCATTAACATACTTTTTTCATCCGGTGATACAACAAAAACAACAGTGCCAGTAGACGCGGGGTCTTCTTCAAACGCATATCCCTCTGGGATATCCAGATTAAAATACGAAAATTCCTGTGTTGTTGCCCAGGAAGCGGCAGGAAAAACAACAAGACAAAAAACCGTTAAGCAAATAGAAAAAAACGCTTTCATCATACCTCCTACTTTATTTACTCTCTGTTTTAGAGAAATTTTTGTTCTTTTTCTCTTGTACAGAAGGGAAAAGCAAAAGGCAAGTGAAAGCGTTTGTTGGCCGGTTTTCCCTGCAGAGACACAAAGCCTTAAATGTTAAGCTGTATCCCATGCAGGTTTTACCGGGCAGGTGATTAAAACTAGAATTCTATAATAACCTTTTCCATTTTCGCTATGTCGCTTTTATAGGTTTTGGATGCCAGGAAATACAGCACGCCGGAAACCAGGAACAGGAAGGAAAGGAACAGAATAGCGGTGGTAAGGGAGAACATATCCGCGATAATGCCCATGATCAGCGGTCCAAGGGCCATGCCAAAAATATTCTGCACCACAACCATCAGAGAAACGGCTGTTGCACGGTGCTGTGGCAGGGAAAGGTCTGCTACCAGTGTAGAGCCCACAATTGTAGCCGGGGTTGTCGCCAGACCATACAGCACAATAAGAAAAAGCTGGGAGGCAGAACCCGGGGTAAGAAAACCATACGCCAGAAACATGCCCGCAAAGGCCAGTATGCTCATGCCACTCATAATAACAATAACAAGCGCCATGCCCTGTTTGCGTAACCAGTCAATAAGAGAAGCACCGGCAACGGCGCCTATAAACCCTACAAACATGGTAATAGCGGCCAGCATGGCGGCTGTGGTGGGGTCTACGTGGGCGGCACGGGTAAAGTATGTAGGCATCCAGATTTGCATGGCGGAGTTTACCAACAAAACCATGGAGTGCGCCAGCACACCAAAAACAAGAGTGGGTGTTTTACAAATACTTATAAACACTTTCAAATAACTGGCATTTGCCATGGATTCCGTTGGGGCATTTTCATTGCAATTGGGTTCAACGGATTTAACTTTAAAGTCTTTCATAAAAAGACACAAAATACCCAAAATAACACCGGGTATAGCAAACACACCAAATGCATGGCGCCAGCCCCAATGGCTTGCGATATACGCGGCGCCAAGAAGGCCCACCATGGCACCAATGGACATGCCATATGTGGAAACAGCTACTGCGGCTGTCTGGTGTTTTTTGGGGAATGAACAGGCAAGTATGGTTTGCCCTGCAGGCACATACCCGGCTTCACCTGCGCCCACAAAAAAACGGCAAAACGCAAGGTGGGCATAGCCACTGACAAAAGCGCAAAGAGCTGTAGCGCCTGACCATATAAAGGTCATCACGGCCAGCATTTTTTTACGGCTCCATTTATCCACCAGATACGCGGTGGGAATAGCCATAACCACAAGGCCAAAGTTTACCAGTGAGGCAAGAAAACCAAGTTGGCTGTCTGTAAAGGCAAATTCTTCTTTGAGGTAGGGAAACAGTGCCGCAAGAATCTGACGGTCTGCCATATCCAGCATGGCCAGGAAAAAAATGATAAAGAACGCATAAAAGGCTGTTGACTTCTTGACTGGCCACCGACTGCGTTCTTCTTCAGTGAGACAGTCAGCCGATACATCTGCAGGTACGTTCATAGAAGCTCCAAGTGTTAGAGGTGAGTGTATGTAAAGCTGGTGGTGGAGAAAACTCTCTACAGACAGCCTTTTAACGTTCCGTTCTTGCGCAGGCTATGGGAAGAGTTTGGGGGTCCAGCGCACATACACTATGCAAGTGGCATGTTGCTGATATTTTGTGCTTTACGGCACAATTGAACATGCTGTTTGCGTATCTGACACACGGAGACTCAGATTCACCCATTGTCGTGTAAGACATTGAATAAATACAAATTTTCCATGCAAACCATCACCTGTTTCCACACGCTGTGTGTTGGTTTGCATTTCACCCCTGTATACTTCTTTTTCTCTTTTGTAAACAGGGTTTATTTTTTTTCTTTGGAAAACATATTAAATTCATATGTTACAGCTAACATAATAATATAATGGCATATTTTGCTTATAATGAAGAAAAATTACTCTGTTTTGCTTAAATATCCACACAAAAATACCGCTTTTTCCCGCGCTTGTATTCGAGAATTTCAGAACAAGAAAAAATACCTTCCTTGGATATTTATAGACAGTTTAAACGAAAAAATCCGTCTCGCTCCAGACGGATTTTTTCACAAGCAAGCTCCTTCTACTTTTTACACGCGCCCGGGGTATCCGGTTCTTCCATTATCTGGTAAATAACGGAGCCTTCCGCGTTTTTAGGCACAGGCCAGCCTGTCATATACGCAAATGTAGGGGCAAGGTCCACAAGATTGCAGTAGCGTTCCATACTGTAGCCTTTTTTTTACGCCCACCTTGGGGCCGTAAAAAACGCACAGAGGTTTCATATCGCCAATGCCGTACGATGTGGTGGGCAGAATATTGCCGTGTTGCGAGCCGTATTGGGGCCAGCAAGCCTGGACAACGTCTCCGCACTGGTCACCCCAAAGGCCCAGCAGGGCGGCTTCCTGTTTTGGCAGGGCCAGACAGAAGGGATGCTTATTGGTTTGCGGGTCTACATAGGACATAAGGGCGGCGCAGATTTCGCGCTGGGTATTGTAATAATCTTCCGGTTCCACAATACCCTGCGGGTCACGGCCTTTCAAATTCACATACACATAACTGGAACGCTGGGGCAGGGCGCGGCTTTTTTCTGCCACAATACGTTTGGCATAACCGGCTTTGGCCATATCGCGCATATTTTCCGGCAGGGTATCCAGATAGGCGGGTGGGGTGCCGTCTTCCAGCACACAAAGGCCGGCCTGTTCCAGCACGCGGTTCATGTCTATGGTGGGGCCGTCTGGTGTGGCGCCATGGTCAGAAATAAGGCAGACCAAGGTATCGTCGTCCATAAGTTTCATAAGGCGGCCCAGATAACGGTCTGCGGCTTTGTAAAGGCGGCGGTGGCATTCCCAGGCTTTTTCGTGGGCGGCTTTGCTGGAGCAGGTTGTGGGGTCAAGCTCTGTCATCAGCACATGGTAAATATAGTCTGTGGGGTG
>CAZJOG010000137.1:0-6925 GCA_964547565.1 uncultured Desulfovibrionaceae bacterium | reverse complement strand
TTGCTCTAGGTTAAGCTCTTTGTTCCATAAAGAAAATACGCTGTTTCGTCAAGCGGAGGGGGGCAATATTGCCCCCCTTGTTTATGAATTCTCACAATATAGTGTTTATTAACGGTTAATCTTTTTTGTTATCACATCCATAGGCAGTTTTTCCAGCCGCGCAATCCTGAACAGGAAAAGAACAGCGGCCACTGTAAGGCCAAATACAATAGCAAACCAGAAGCCCGTAACCCCCATGGCTGGCACAATTGTATTGGTCATGGCGAGTGTATACCCAAGCGGCAGGGTAAGGCACCAGTAAGCCAGTATAGTCACCACAAAAACGGCCGCTGTGTCGTTATAGCCGCGAAGCGCGGAAACCGCCACAATCTGGACAGCGTCGGAACACTGGTACAAAGCGGCGAATATAAGAATAAAAGCCGCCAGACTGATAACCTCTGCATCCGAAGTGTAAATAGTGGGAATCATATACCGGAGGGCCATAATCAAAAGCGCCACACAAAAGGACAGGCAAAACGCAAAGCCAATGCCCACCCAGCGGGCGCGGTGGGCCCCCTGTTTTTCTTTTGCGCCCAGATAATACCCCACGCGGATGGATGTGGCCACGCCTATGGAAAGCGGCAGCATAAACACCATACCACTTACGTTAAGCGCCACCTGATGCCCTGCCACCACAATAGGGCCAAGCGGGGCAATAAGAATAGCGATAATGGCAAAAATACTGCTTTCAATAAGCAGGGCAAAAGCGCCCGGTATACCAATACGTAAAACCCGGGAGACAATACTGAAATTGAATTTTTCAAAACGTATGGCCCGCGGGGAAAGACGTTTTACGGCTATAATAAGTGTCAGGCCCATTACCCAGCAGATAATAGCGGTTGCCACACCGCAGCCAACGCCACCCAGAGCGGGCATACCAAAATAGCCAAATACAAAAATAATGTTCAGCGGGATATTCAAACCAAGACCCAGAAAGCCGGCTATCATGGCAGGCCGCGTTCTCCCGTGGCCTTCCAGAAAAGCGCGCTGCACACTGTACAGCATAAGCCCGGGTACACCCCACAGTACAGCCTGTATGTACCTGGAACTTACATCCGCCAGTTTGGGGTCAATACTGGAAACTGTGGGGATAATCTTTGCTATCACGGTAAATGTGACCATAAGAAAAGCCGCCAGACAAAGGGCCATCCAGGCTCCCTGTCTCAGGTAGCGGCCAAGGCCTTCCGTATTACCTGCGCCTCTGGCTTGCGCCACAAGCGGAGTTATAGGCATAAGAATGCCTGTGGCAAAAAGCGTAAGCGGCATCCAGAACGAACTGGCAACCGCCACGCCCGCCATGTCTATGGCACTTGCCCGTCCTGCCACAACAGTGTCCACAAACCCCATGGAGGTTTGGGCAAACTGGGCCAAAAAAACAGGAATAGCCAGGCTGATGAGTAGCCTCAGCTCTTTAGGGACAGAAAGAATCATGGGGGTAATCCTGATGGTAGAGGCGCAAGCGCCAAGGTGATCAATCGGGCAAAAAAAGTTTTTGCCCAAAACAAAAGGTGTTGGATGATTTTTCCAGCAAATGTTGTATTTAATCCGTCAATCTGGAAGAATGTTTGCTTTACAGGCCAACTTCTTCCACTATCCGCAAGCATGTTTCCGCGCGGTTCAGGGTATACAAATGTATGCCCGGGGCACCGCCCTCAATAAGCTCACGTATCTGGTTAACAGCAAACTTAATACCTGCTTCGCGCACGGCTTCCGTGCCGCCTTTTTCATGCGCTTCTTCAAATTGCAGGTACAGCTTGCCCGGTATGTTGGCCCCGCACATGGAAAGTGTGCGGCGTATGGAAGCAAGGCTCAACACAGGAAGCACACCGGGGATCACCGGTACAGTGATGCCTGCCTGCCTGAGAGATTCCACAAGCGCAAAGTATTCCCGGCTGTCAAAAAAAAGCTGGGTCACAACAAAGGAAGCGCCCGTGCGTACTTTTTGGGCCAAAAACGCGCGGTCACTGGCAAAAGAGGGAGATTCCGGGTGAGGCGCAGGGTAGCCCGCCACACCAATACCCATGCCCGGGGCATGGGCGCGCGTAAAACGCACCAGATCTTCCGCATACGGGAAATCACCTTTGGAAAAATCCAAAGCTTCCCCGCGGGGCGGATCCCCACGCAAAGCCAAAACATTGTAAATGCCGGCGTTTTGCAAGTCGTCCAAAACTTTGGCAATGGCAGATTTTGTGGCGTGTACGCATGTAATATGCGCCATAGCTTCCATGCCATGCTCTGCCTTCAGGCGCGAGGCAATCTCCAGCGTGCGCCCCTGCGTAGAGCCACCGGCCCCGCACGTTACAGAGGCAAAAAGCGGGTTAAGCACTTCCAGTTTTTTTGCCATGGCAAAAAAAGCCGGCCATTCTGCTTCTTCTTTAGGAGGGGAAAACTCTACAGAATAAAAGGGCTTGTCTGCGTTTGCCTGATACTTTTTAATCCGATCTGCAATAAAAACTGGCTGGCTCATACCATACTCCTTGCCCTGCACCGCACGCAGGCAACTTGACTTAACGCGTTTTTCCTTCCAAATATATACGCGCTTTTGGAAAAAGGGGAAGGGATTTTTCCTCCCTTACTGCTGTATCACAATATCTCAATATATTAATATGTCAAGCGTCTCTCTTGGGAATTAATATTTTTTAAGGTTCACTATGGAAACTACCACAGACTCGCACTCCGTTATGGATTCCGCCATCACGGCCGATTTCTCCTCTTGCGTTGACCCTGTCGGCCCTGTTGGCACATTTACGCTTGCCGGTCAGGACGGCAAAGCCCGTGCCGCCACATTCTTCACAGCCCACGGGGATATTGAAACCCCCATTTTTATGCCTGTTGGCACAGTAGGCAGTGTAAAAGCCATTGCTCCGGACGACCTGGCCAATATTGGGGCGCAGATTATTTTGGGCAATACCTACCATTTGTACCTGCGCCCGGGGGATGAACTTGTGGCGCGCCGTGGTGGTTTGCACAATTTTAACGCATGGCATGGCCCTATTCTTACAGACAGTGGGGGCTTTCAGGTGTTTAGTCTGGAGGGTTTACGCAAAGTCACGGACGATGGGGTAAGCTTTCGTTCCCACCTGGACGGGTCGTCCCACTTTTTTTCCCCGGAAAAAGTCATTTCTATCCAGCGCAATTTAAATTCTGATATTATGATGCAGCTGGATGAATGCCTGCCGTTTGGGGCAAGTTTTAAGGATGCAGAAAAAGCTGTTGCCCATTCGACAGCATGGGGTGAGAGGTGCCGCGCGGCATACCCTGCCCATCTGGTGCCCCAGCACGGCAACATGTTGTTTGGTATTGTGCAGGGGGTGACCTACCCGGAGCTGCGCCAACAATCTGCTGCGGCCCTTCAGGAAATTGGCTTTGAAGGCTATGCTATTGGCGGGCTTGCTGTGGGGGAAAGCAAAAAAGAAATGGTGGATTGTCTGGCCTATACCTGCGAGGCTTTACCCCATAACAGACCCCGCTACCTTATGGGCGTGGGCACACCTTTGGATATTCTGCACGGTATATCCCTGGGGGTGGATATGTTTGACTGTGTGTTGCCCACCCGCAACGCGCGTAATGGCACACTTTATACATCCCTTGGCAAGGTGAACATAAAACGCCGTGAATACGCGGAAGATGATTCTCCGCTGGACCCGGCCTGCAATTGTTACACCTGCCGCACATTTTCCCGTGCGTATTTACGGCATTTGTTTGTGAGCCAGGAAATTTTATCCTTCAGACTCAATTCTCTGCACAATCTCACCTATTTTCTTAATCTGGTAAAAAACGCCCGGCTGGCTATTCTGGAAGGCCGTTTTAACAGCTACAAGGCCAGTGTGGAGGCCGTGTATCCTGAAGAAGCTGTGTTATTTGTTTAAACATAGCCCGGGATACTGTTATAACATACAGGATAACGCTCAGATTAATGGGGAAATGCTTTATCCCCTATTTAGGTTTCCATAAAAAGTGGAACATTCTGGCAAAACGCACCCAAAGGGTAGGGCGTGGTGGTGGCTGCTGCATAAGGTAGCAGGCGTCTTCCGGGGTGCAGAAGAGTTTTGTCCGCCAGTCGTAGTAGCAGGGGTAAAGGATAAGCGCGCCGGCAACAAGGGCATCCAAGGATATGGGTTTATTCCGCCTGGGGAAGGCGATGCGGTCTGTGGTAAGCCCCCAGCCCGCGTAGAAAGGGCCACCGTAAGTATGTACGCTTATGCCGCGCAGGAGGGCTTCAAAACCAGTAAGTGACGTCAGGGTATGGACGGCATCTATATGGGGGAAAATTTCCGCCATACTGCGGTCACGGATGATAATATTGGCGTAACGCTGGCAGATTTCATCCGGTATTTTGCCAATACGGTTGCCTTTTTCCACATCAGGGTGGGGTTTATACAGGATATACGCATGGGGATTAATTTCCCGCACAGTACGGAGAAGGTCTTCGTTTGTGTGTATGCCCATGCCACCAAGCCGGACGGAGGCGTCGTCTTCCACCTGACCCGGGACAAGGATAATTTCTGCGCCATCTGCGTGTTCGGCAAAATCCAGCGGGGTGGCGTTTTTGTTTTTCAGGTTATACTTGGTGATACCTTCTTCCACAATGTACGCGCGTAGTTTGCGGGCGCGGCGGAGCAGAGCATCTGTAAAAGAAACATGGGTATTGTGTTCTCTGGGGGTATGGAAGGGCTTGCGGAGGAACAGGCTTTCCAGAAGGCACGGTTCATTGGGGTTGTAGTAAATGCCTTCTATATCCTGGACAAGGGAAAGGGGGTGGCCGTAGTCGGAGCCAAGGCCAACAGAACGCAGGAAGCCGTCTTCCAGCCGCACAAGGGGCACTTGGGCTTCCGCGCATTTGGCCGGCAGGGTGGGGGAGGCGCTGCTGGCCCAGACAGCAAGGCGGCCTTTATTTTTTTTGGCCGCAAGTATGGCTTTTTCTTCTGTGTGGAAAAACTGGATACGGGAATCTGTGCCGTGCAGGAAAGCGCGGGCATGGGGCTTTTTCCAGTGTTTAAAACCAAGGGCGGCGGTATACCCGCGGTTACGCTCATTAATTTGCCGCTGGGTGGCAAGAAGGCGCAGGGTATCAAAAATACTGCAGGGCTGGCCGGTAATGGGGTTGACATAACGGGCGTAACGCATGTAGGCAGCGGCAAACACTTCCACAAGTTTGCGTTTTTTGGTGCGGCGCACACAACTGAGGTGGTCGTGGGTAAGGCCCCAGCCAGCATAAAAAGGCATACCAAAACAGTGCACTTCCTTACCCCAGAGAAGGGCCTCAAAACCCATTTGGCTGGTCACCGTGTACACAACATCCGCTTCCCGCAGGATAGAAAGGGGGGAATAATTTTCGCCTATCACAGTGGCGTGTGGCCCCTGCACACCGGTGAGATACCCTTTTTTCTTGCCTGCCAGAACATCCGGGTGGGTTTTGATAAAAAAAGCAGCGCCCGGGTGATTTTTATGGGCAGTGCGCAGCATTTCCTCAAACGTGTGGGCACTTGCCAGACCAAGGCCTACGCTGGAATCGCCAAGGGTTTGGTCAATAATAAGCACACGCAGGCGGTTTGCTGGGGTGGTAAGCAAAAAAGGCGGGGCATCCGGCGCGTGGTTGTACTTGCTGAGATTGTAGGTGCGGATATAATCAATGGCCCTTTGGGCGTCTTTCAGGAGGGCGGGGTCTTCCCAGCCTTCGTTTTCCAGCATAATTTCAAGGTCGGAAGGGGCGGTGGCGTCGTAATAAATGCCGGTTTTGTCCAGCACAAGAGAGCAGGGAATAGCGCCATGTACCCCAAGATCAAGGGAACGCAAAAAACCATCCTCCACCGCAATAAACGGCAACCTGTGTTTGGCGGCATACGTGCGTGCTTTGGCTGTGGTGGCCTTTTGGCCCCAGCCCGCAACAGCTTCTATGTGCGTAGCAAAAAGAGGGCGCAGACGGGTAGGTGCGCCTAAAAATGTACCCAGGTGGGGAATTTTTGCCATTTTGCGGGAAAAAACCGCTATGTGTTTTGTCACGGCTGACCTCGGGCATGGTATTCCAGCAATGCTATTAATCTTTGAGGAGTTTAAGTAATGTCAGACGGAAAATGTGCAAATAACTCCTGCCAGTTTTTGCCCGTGGAATCTTTGCCGGAAAGAACGGGGTTTGTGACAGGCCAGGGGATTTGAAGGGTGGGGTCATCCCAGAGCAGGGTGGCTTCATCCTCCGGGTGATAATAGTCTGTGCACTTGTAATGCAGGTGGGCAATATCACTTAAAACACAAAAACCGTGGGCAAAGCCCGGCGGTACCCAGAGCTGATGGTGGTTTTCTCCGGAAAGAGTGACCCCGTGCCATTTCCCGAAGGTGGGAGAGTTTGGGCGTATATCTACCGCCACATCCCACACTTCCCCAAGGGTAATATACACAAGCTTTCCCTGCGGGAAAAGTTTTTGAAAATGCAGGCCCCGCAAAACAAAGCGGCTGGAAACAGAATGGTTATCCTGCACAAACGCAAGGCCGGCGCCGGGTATGTTAAAACCGGCGTAGCGTTCTGCCTGCCAAACTTCTGTAAAAAGACCCCGGCTGTCGCCAAAAAAAGCGGGTTTAACAAGCAAAAGCCCATTTAGCGGGGTTTTTTCTACATCCATGTAGCATTCTCCACTATTTCCAGCAAGTATTTCCCATAGGCGGATTTTGCAAGAGGTTCTGCCAGTTTCAGCAGGTCTTCTGTGCTGATATAGCCCTTACGCCACGCAATTTCTTCCAGACAGGCCACTTTAAGGCCCTGGCGTGTTTCTACGGCCTGCACAAAGGTGGAGGCGGAAAGCAGGGAGTCGTGCGTGCCTGTGTCCAGCCAGGCAATGCCACGGCCAAAAAGCTCCACATCCAGCATCCCTTCCTGCTGGTACACCTTGTT
>CAZJOG010000136.1:0-6958 GCA_964547565.1 uncultured Desulfovibrionaceae bacterium | reverse complement strand
CTTGTTGACATCTGTAATTTCCAGCTCGCCACGGGCAGAAGGTTTAAGGCCGCGGGCTATACGGTTTACATTGTCATCGTAAAAATAAAGACCTGTCACCGCGTAGCTGGATTTTGGGTTTTGCGGTTTTTCTTCTAAACTCAGCACTTTGCAGCCGTGTTGGGTACGGGTAAATTCTACAACCCCATACCGTTCTGGGTCTGTGACATGGTAGCCAAAAATAGTGGCGCCTTTTTCTTTTTGCATGGCGCGTTGTATGGGGGCGTCCATGCCATGGCCAAAAAAGATATTATCTCCCAGAACCATGGCAATAGGAGAGGCGTGCGTGTAGGCTTCCGAAAGCGGGAAGGCCTGGGCAATCCCTTCTGGTCGTGCTTGCTCCACATAGTGGAACAGGCAGCCCAAACGGGAACCATCTCCCAAAAGCCGCTGGTATAAAGGCAAATCCGACGGGGTGGAAACAATGCAGATTTCGCGCACCCCGGCGAGCAAAAGCACGGAAAGCGGGTAATACACCATGGGTTTATCATACACAGGCAAAAGCTGTTTACTTACACCCAGTGTCACAGGGTGAAGGCGTGTGCCAGAACCACCGGCAAGAAGTATCCCTTTATAGTCCATGTGTTTCCCTAAAAATAGTAATATGTTCCCCCCACGTCACAAGAATGGGCGTGGGAGGAACATACAATTATATATCAAGCGCGATACGGGCAGAAACAGCGATCTGGTACACCAGGGAAATTATATCTTTCAGGATTGGTAAACCCTTGGTGGAGTAGGACGGCATGACAATAATCTGGTCGCCCGGCTGTATATTGGAGCCGGAAACTGTAAGCACTTCCCCATTGGGCCGCACAAGCAGCACCGTGGATTTATTCGCGCGTTCACTATAGCCGCCGGCGTTTTTAATGTAGTCGGCAAGGCTAAGGTTAGCCGCAAAAGCCACGGCCTTTGGCATCATCACTTCGCCAGAAATCAGCACCACATCACTTTTTTGCGGGAAGTAAATAATATCACCTTCTTCCAGCATAACGTCTTCCAGTTTGTCATTACGGGAAACCACCAGCACACCATTGGGCTCAATAGTGCGGGCGCGCGCAATAAAGTTTTGCACAAGCTCCGCTTCTTTGGCTTTAATGCCCGCTTCTTCGGCGCTGTTCATGGTAGCCGTAAGGGTACTTTGCTCCAGACGTTGTAAAGATTCCATAAGGGTGCGCTTTTGCTGTTCCGCTACACTGCGACGCTGGATATACACGGAAGAAATATCCGCAATCTCAGGCTGGATGGGAATATACGCCAAAAGCTGCTTTAAGGTGCTGCCCTTTTTTACAGGGAAACGGGAAGCCCCTTCAATAGCGCCCGCCGCACCTACCATAATACTGGAAGAGGTGTTATCTGCCGTAAATTCCACAGCGTCCCCATCTTGCAAAGAAAAATGGGCAAAGTCCGGCAGGGAAATATACGCATGGAAAGGAGCGCCATTTCTTGTGCCTGTAATGGAAACATGGCTGGCATTCGGCATGGGGGACACAAGGGGGATAAGTTCTGTCCCTTTTGTGGACGGGGCCTTAAATTCATATCTGGCCGGCTGGCGCACAAGGCCCAGCGTGGCAACACTCATCCCTTTTTCGCGGATAAGAATAATATCACCCAGGGTCAGTTTGACAGAAGGCAGGGTGCCTTGCAGCAAAAAATTATACAGGTCAATAGTGGCAATGGTTTTCCCCCCACGTTTGACCAGAACTTCTCTGTAAGAGCCACGTTCCGGGTTTATGCCGCCCGCTCTGTCCAGATAATACAAAACAGGGTCTTCCAGCCCGCCAGCGTAACGGCCGGGTTTATTCACATGGCCCGTGACAAACACAGAAACAGGCTGTGCGGAAAGTAAGTTTGCGTAAATATTGACGTTATCTGTAAAGACAGAGGCAATTTGCTGTTGGGCGGCGTTTTGCAGCTGGCTGTTTGTCAGGCCGGCAACCCGCATGGGCCCCATTTCCGGGAAAAAGATATTACCCTGCTGGTCTACAACCAAAATGTCGTCATAGGTTTTGGAACCCCAGATACGCACGGCTATTCTGTCACCTGGCTGGATGGGGTAGCCGGGGTTAAAACCGTCATGGAAGGAGGAAGAAAAATTACCCTGGAAAAGGGAAGCCCCAAAGGGGGGTAAACCTGTCAGGGGGTTAGAGGGGTAGGGGCCCTGAGCCCAGGCTGGTGGCGCAAGGGAATCTGGGCTGCCGCCGCCTGTGGCATAGCCGGGGTTAGGGTATAAAATACCTTGTGTGGAAGCGCTGGCGCCAAGCCCTGGGACAAAAGCGCTGGGCAGGTTCATACCCATAGTACCCATATTACCAGGCACATAGGAAGAGGTGGCCCCGGGCGGTGTCATGGCAGCGTCCATAATGGATTGGGGGCCGGCTGCGTAGGTTTGGCCAGGCAGTGTACACATGGCCGCAAGGCAGGCACAAAGAGCAAAATGGCGTTTAAAAAGGCGGAAAAAACGCATGTTAGAACCCCGCATGTTCGCGTATAGCGGCTATAATGAGTGACGTAAAAGCAAGAATAAGGGCCAGGGCCAGAAAGAAAAGGAAGGTTTGCCTGAAGACATTGGGGTAAAGGGCGTCGTCCGGCAGGGTGGGTTCTTCAAAAGGCATAAGATAAATAGATTTGGAAAGCGCCTGTATGCGTGTGGTTTCCAGAGTGGTAAGGGCGGACTGCACAAATTTTTCCGCAAAACCTTCTTCAAAACGTAAATTCTGGTATTCCGCAATAACGGCACTCAGGGCAGAGTCATTCATGGTGTTTTCCGCTGTCAGGCGGGCATTTTCTTCCGCAATTTGCTCTTCAAGGGCGGTGATACGCATTTTCAGCGTATTAGCCTGCGGGGCGTCCTTGCGCATATAGCTCAATACTTCCGCAAGCGCGGCTTTGGCCTGGGTAAGCTCACTTTCAAGGCGAATAATAATTTCGTAGGTGCCTTTGGCGGAACTTTCCGGGTCAAACAGGGTGTTGCGTTCCCTGAAGTCCTGCAAGGATTTGCGGGCAGCTCGCAGGCGGGTTTCCGCATTGTCCAGTTCCTGTGTGGCTAAAATAAGCGAGTCTTTATGGGAACGGATGTTAAGCGAGTTAATAAGGTCTTCGCACGCTTCTAAAATAGACTGGCCAATCTGTTGGGCCATTTCCGGGGTGTAGGCGCGGACACTTATGCTTATGATGCCTGTGTCCACATTATTGGCAACAGAAACAACAGAAGCCCAGTATTCCTGCACTTCATACATGGAGGCATTCTTGGGCAGGCGGGAAAAATAATCGTATTTATTGCTGCTGTAGTGATCTATAACATGCAATTTTTTGTCCAGCTTTTGTATCATATCCATGGAATGCACATACTGGACAATAATATGGGTGTCTGTGGCTGTTGCACCCCCGCGGAAAAAAGACGTCATAAAGCTTATTTCCGTCATGGGCATTTGCGGGGAGCGTATGGCAAAAAAAGAGGAAGAAATATACATAGGGCTTGCAAAAACAGCAAGATACAGAAAATAGATAATAGTGGGAACAAAAAGCAGGGCGCCCATGAACGTCCATATAGCTTTTTTATTATTCCGCTTAAGGATCTTGAGTTTAGAACTCAGATTCGCGAGCACAGACTTCAGCATAGTGTTTTTCTGCATCCTTTATAGAGTTGTACACGTACAGTTTCCCTTTATCCAGCACACCGGCTATATCACAAAGATCGTTTATTGTACTCATACTGTGAGAAACGACCAGAAGGGTTGCATTGCGGCTTTTTTCCAAAAACGCGGCCTGGCTTTTTTGCTTAAAGCCCGCATCACCTACAGCGGTAATTTCGTCCACAAGGTAATAGTCAAAACCAATGGCCATACTCAGACCAAACGCCAGCTTTGCTTTCATACCGGAAGAATAGGTGCGCACCGGCATATCCATATAGGAACCCAGTTCTGAAAAATCTTCTACAAAACCTGAAATCCTTTTAATGTCTTCCCCATAAAGGCGGCAGACAAAACGCAGGTTTTCTCTGCCTGTCAGGCTGCCATGGAAACAGCTGGAAAAACCAATAGGCCAGGAAATACGGCTTGTACGCTCCACATACCCGCTTGTGGGGAATGTAGAACCACCTATCACATTAATAAGTGTACTTTTTCCCGCGCCATTGCGGCCAATTATACCCACATTCACACCCGGGACAAAATCATAGGTTATATTGTCCAGCACATTGCGTGTGAGGGTTTTTGTTTTGTAGGTTTTGATAAGGTTAACAAGACGTATCATTCTTCTTTTTCCATGGGGCGTGTAAAGCGCTCTAATAAAAAGCCCAGTGTAAGAGAACCTAATGTCACCCAGCACAAATAATCTATACTGACAAGATTGGAAACATACCCAATAGCAACACTTTGTCTGCCAAGTTCAATAAGTTGCATAATAGGGTTAAGCAAAAGAATAGAGCCTACTTTGTTGGCAAACATGGAAACAGAGAAAAAAATGCCGGACATAAAAAAGAGAATACGCATGACCATGGGGACAATGCGTTCAATTGTAGGCCAAAGAATAGCAAGAGAGGAAAAAATAGTGCCAAGACCTATGCCTAAAAGGGCGCAGTCAAAAATAACAAATAAAAAAAGCCCCAGATCATGGATAATAATGGGCATTCCCATAAGGTTGCCCAGGGCGATAATAGCAAAAAACGAAATAACTTCTGTTACCCAGGTAACAAGTACACGGGAAATAAGTAAATCCAGTGCCGTAACCTGGGGGAAGGTAAGCATGGCCAAATTGCCGTTAATAGCGTTCATGGAGCGGGAAATGCAGTCTGAAAGAATATTCCAGGCCAAAAAACCCATCCCCAGATACGCCAGAATACTCATACCATGCGGGGGTACCATACCAATAACAGAGCGTAATCCCCAAAAAAGCATAATACCAAAGGCCGTGGTAATAATGGCCCACAGATACCCCAGGGCCGTACCACCATACATGGTGTGTATTTCCCGCAGGATAAGCGCATAAATAACGCGGCATTGTGTTTGAAATGGGCTTGCAACAGCCATGGGGAACCTTTTATTCGCCTATGGGCGCAAAAACTAAAGGGGCCAGCACCCAATTTTCATCCTGTAAACACGCCGCAAGGCTGATGCTTTGACCAGCAGAACCTACAGCCATGGCAGAACGGCAAGGTACACCAAGGGCGGAATCATACCGTTGACCGGGGTAAACTGTAAAAGGCTGGGTATAGCCGGGCAGGGTGTAACTTCCGCTTGTACCAAGAGGCGCGGAACCTATAAATTGCGCAAGTGAAGAAGAGGGGGTGTATCCCCGAATTTCTGTAAGGGGTTGGATTATTTGAGGAGAGCTTGTTGCGCAACCTGCAAAAAAGAATGGCAAAAGTGCCAGCGTAAGAAGGGAAAAAAAACGGGTTTTCATAGCAGACCTTATATTTTCCGGATGTAAAAGGGAAAAAGTATGCAATATTGTGCATTTTGGCAACAACGCTGTTTATCATAGCATACTTGCCGGGGATATTCAAGTAAAAGACAAAGGGTAAAAGAAAATACCCGCTGGTATGTGTGCCATAGAAAGCAGTTCCTTATTGCCTTGAGAATAGCCCGGAACATTTGGGAAATGCTCTGGAGACTCACACAAGAAAAAACTTAGGCGTTGTGTGCAGTGAGCCAATTTTTAATAGCATGGGTAACTTCTGTTTTTTTTGCCTCCAGTTCTTCCGGGTTTGGGGCTTCAAACCGGAGCACCAGCTGGGGAGAAGTGTTAGAGGCGCGTACAAGCGCAAAGCCCCCGGGGTAATGAAGGCGCATGCCGTCCAGTGTATCCACCGCGTTTTGCCCGTACTGTGCGATAAAAAGTTGCTGTATGTCTTTAATAAGCGGGAGCTTTTGTTCTTCCGCACAGGGGATATTCAGTTCCGGGGTAGAAAAAGCCTGTGGCCAGCCATAGGGCATGTCTTCCAGCTTTTGGCCCAAAGGAGCAAGCCGGCAGAGCAGGGCGTACAAACGTGCCGCGCTGTAGGTGGCATCGTCAAATCCATACCAGTTTTCCGCGTGGAAAATATGGCCGGAAAGCTCCCCTGCCAGTAAAGCACCGGTTTCTCGCATTTTGGCTTTTACCAGCGAATGACCAGTGCGGCACATAAGCGCGTTGCCGCCCATGCCACAAATATCCGCAAACAGGCGCTCAGAACATTTAACATCGCCCAAAATACCAGCATGGGGGTGGCGGGTAAGGATATCGCGGCCAAAAATCGCCACAAGTTCATCGCCGTATAACAGGCGGCCTTGTTTGTCTACCACACCCAGCCTGTCACCGTCTCCATCCAAACCAAAACCAAAGTCTGCCTTATGCTCCTGTATAGCGTTACGCAAAAAAAAGGCGTTTTTTTCCACCACCGGGTCAGGGTGATGGTTGGGAAAACGGCCATCTGGCTCGCAATACAATTCCACCACATCCGCCCCAAGTTTGCGCAGTAAAGCCGCGCAAATCTGCCCGGCCACACCATTGCCGCCATCTACCACCACACGGAAGGCGTGGGGCAAGGGGCCGTCTGGTGTAAGGCGCTGGACAATATCTTCCATATATTCCGGCACGATGTCATGGTTGCAGACCATACCAGGCTGGGCTGAAGAAAATGTTTTGTCTTCTACCAGCCGGCGTATAGCTTGTATACCGTCTTCAAACAGGGTGCCTTCCCCCAACCACACTTTAAAACCGTTATATTCCGAAGGATTGTGGCTGGCGGTTACCATAACCCCGGCTTTTTTGTTTAAATGCCTGACCCCATAATACATGCAGGGGGAGGGCACCATGCCAAGGTTAATGCAGTCCACCCCGCAACTGCACAAGCCCCGCAAAATTGCCGCTGCGTATGCAGGGGAAGAAAGCCGGCAGTCTCTGGCAAGTACGGCGTTTTGTTCCCCATGCTGGACAA
>CAZJOG010000135.1:0-7031 GCA_964547565.1 uncultured Desulfovibrionaceae bacterium | reverse complement strand
ATACTTTCGTTTTCCGCAAGGTCTTTGCCCGGGCGTACATCAAAAGGCGCAAGACGCGGGCAATAACGGGCTTTACCCTGCAGCAGAACTTCCGTTTCGCCATTAGGTACAAACACTTCCGCACACAAGGCATCCAGTGTGAGTTGGGCAAGCTGGTATTCTTCTGCTTCCTGGCTTTCTAAATCTGCCTGTATATCAATAAGGAAGGGGGAAAGGCCGGAAGCTTCGTTCATCATCACGCGGCCAAAACCCCATACAGCCCCCTGCGAGGGGTTTAAGCGGCTTTGGGACTGGATACGCGCATCACACATGGTGATGGGCATAGCCCCGCCTGTGAGTATCCACACGCGGCTTTGTTTGCGTTCTGCCCGCTCCCAGGCATGGGTGAGGGCCAAAAGGGTAAGCACCCCGCTGTTTTGCCGTGTGGCAAATATTTGGCTGTCCAGCGAGGGAAGGGCTGTATCAAAGCCTGCCAGAGAAATAAAATGCACAGGTTTATTGCCGGCTTCACGTTCCAGGAAAGTGAGCAGGCGTTTTTCTGCCTCACTGGGGGCAGGGCCGTCTGCTCCCTGCGTGTTGTCAAGGTCATCCTGTTCAAAGGCGAGTATACGGCAATCGGCTTCCTCCATCCGCTCCTGCAAAGCGTTAAGCACACGCTGGGCACTGGCGGAAGGTTCTTTATCCATAAGCACAGCCCAGACAACGTCTTTGGAGGGTTTGGGAACAGGGGCCGGGTCTTCCACACAGCTTTTGCGGCCAAGCACAAGGAAGGCGTCTGGTTCCATCCCGCCTATGCTGTCCGCCGGTTCACTCAAGAGGCACACTTCTTCAAAACCTGCTTCTAAAAGCGCGTTTTGCCAGTGTGCAGGCTGCATAAGGCGGGAGGCAGGTTCGTACGGGCTTGCCGAACGGTTCCACCATGAGGGGCGTATGCCCTGCACCATATCCACCAGACTTTGCGGGGCGCGCTCCAGTATGGCGATAATCCCACCGGGTGCAAGCAGGCGGCTTGCCTGCGAAAGGGCAAGGTGGATGTTTTCTGTTTCGTGTAAAACATGGCCGGCAAGCAAAAGGTGGTATTCCGGTGTTATGTCTTCCGGCAGTTGCTCCAGATCCAGAGCCCCAAATGTGGTGTTGGGGTCATTTTCGCACAGGGTGATAAGATTATCCAGCGCTGTTTCGTTTTTATCTGTCACACGGTAACGGTAGGAATCCGGCTGATCTTTCAGAGCGGCTACAATAAGGCCTGTCAGACCACCCGGGGCGGCGCCTACTTCCAATACCCTAAGCTTTCTGCCTTCCGGCAAAGCGGTGAGCATTTTTTTAAGTAAAAACACGGCGGCTGTATTGACAGGTTCAAGAGAAGGCGAATTGCCGTGGTATTGTTCCGCTGTGGCGCAAAGCGAGGTAGAGAGGATGGATTCCGGGTCGTATGTGCCTTGCACAATTCCCCTTAAATTCAAACCCACGCGGCCTGCCAGAGTGGCTTCCGGCAAGTGTTCGGGGTGTTCTGCCAAAAGAGTACGCCAGATAAGCACAGAAGGGGGCATGTCACTTTCTTCACTCACCCGCCAGTATGTTTTGTCGCCCTTTATTTCCCGCTGCGCCAGTTCGCGTGCTTCCAGAAGTTCCAGCGTAAAGGTGAGGAAGGGGATAAAGCTTTCGTCCAAAAGGCCCATGTTTATGCCGTCTTCCAGAGAAAAAGCACCTGCTTTGCCAAGGGGGGCAAGCAGTTCGTGCGCCAGAGAAACAGTGGCGGCTTCGCATAAAGGCAACACTTCTTCATGGTAACGCTTGCGGGCAGGCTGACCGGCAATGGCCGCCATGGCAGGCGCAAGGTCATCCACCACTGCCTGC
Source organism: uncultured Desulfovibrionaceae bacterium (assembly GCA_964547565.1). Classification (GTDB taxonomy): domain Bacteria; phylum Desulfobacterota; class Desulfovibrionia; order Desulfovibrionales; family Desulfovibrionaceae; genus CAZPTC01. Next base: position 5,174 of record CAZJOG010000135.1, on the reverse strand, counting down.
AGAGAAGGTAAAGGCAAAATGGGGGAGGAGGAAGGGTGTGGCTTGCGGACAGTGGTAAAACTGTGGAATTGGGAAGGGTTTTGGTGGCTGTGCATATCCGCCTTGCGGAAACGTACATCCTGCATGGAAACAAGGGTATGGCCCTCTTTATCCAGAATTTCAAAGCTTGCCACAAAGGAACGGGCGGCAACACGTTCCAGCCTGGCTATACTGTAGGCTGGTATACGCTGGCCTTCTTCTGCTGTAAATAAAAGGGTTTTGCCAAACCATGCGGGTAACCACGGGGAAACAGGCCCTGTTGCATTTTCTGCGCCCATAAGGCCCGCTGCCAGAAGGAAAAGGGTTTGGAATGCACCATCCACAACAGAAGGCGGCAAAAGCATACCTTCAAACAGGCTTTCTTTTTCCGGTATCTGCGGCAGGGCAAGTTCTGCCAGAACTGTGGAACTATCTACCTTCCAGGCATTTTGTACACTTTGGAATGCCGGGCCATACTGGAAACTTACTTTTTCTGCCAGTGCGTACAAATCCTGTTTAGACACAGGCTGGCCACGGCGCATTTTCTCCAGCTGAGCTTTGGGGTAGGGCGCGGGCAAAGGTTTATTACTGTGCCCAATACGGCCACCCGCATGGAATGACCAAGGGCTGGCGTCCAGCAAGCTTCTGCTTTCCAGAGCAAAACTGTTGTCGCCCCTGTGTATGGTAAGGCGCAGTTTTTTGGGCGGTGTTTCTGTCAGGACAACAGGGCGGCGCAGGGCAACATTGATGAGTTCTACAGGCCCTACTTCATTTTTTTTGCGTTCTTGCACGGTTTTTGCGGCAGAAAGTGCACATTCCAGATACGCGGCAGCAGGGAAAAGTATGGAATCTGCTACTTTATGGTCGGCAAGCCACGGGAAAAGCGTTGTATCCAGCTCATTTTCCCACACAAAAAGTTCTTTGGGTAAACGCCTGCCAAGTAAAGGGTGGGTGTTGTGGGCAAAAATAATCCCTTCGCTTTCCATGGTGGGCGCAAGCCACAGGTATTCTTTATTCCACGGGTAAGAGGGCAGGGGTAATTTAACGCCGGGTTTGGGGAAAAAGGTTTCCTTTTGGAAAGGGAAACCACAAACAATGGCTTTACGCCATGCTTCCGGGAAAATATGGCCTTCTTTGCGGCGCAGGGTGGGCAGCACAACACCTTGCGCATTACGGGCGCGCAGGCTGTCTTTAATATAAAACTGCAAAACACCGTGGCCGCCAATTTCCAGGAAAAAGCGGAAGCCCATATCCAGCAGGGTTTCCGATGCAGGGTGGAAGCTTACTTTTTCGCGTATATTATGCCACCAGTATTCGCCGTTAAGGCTTTGGCCGTCCACTTCCTTCCCTGTAACAGTGGAAATAAAGGGGATAGTGGTTTTGCGGGGTTTAATACCTTCCAGGCTTTTCTGCAAAGGTTTTTCCAAAGGCGCCATATGGCGGCTGTGGAAAGGGTAATTAAGGTCTAAAAGTTTGCAAAAGCCTTTTTCTGCATCAATAGCTTCTTTTATTTCCAAAAGCGCTTCACGGCTGCCAGCAAGTGTGATGGAAGCTGCGGAGTTGATACCCGCAAGCTCAATATCCCCGGGGTAACGGGCGCAGATTTCAAGCGCGCGTTCCGGTGTGACATTAACGGCCGCCATAGTGCCTGTGCCTGCGGTTTGGCCTTGCAGAGCACTGCGGAAGTGGATAACCGTGCAGGCATCCTCCAGAGTTAGCGCACCAGAGGCCCAGGCAGCCGCTACTTCGCCCACACTGTGACCATACACAGCACTGGGCTTAATGCCTTTGGCCGCCAATGCTTCCACAAGGGCTACCTGAAGGCCAAAAAGCATGGGCTGGGCGTATTCTGTAAGGTCAAGATGGTTTTCTTCTTCCGGTTTTTGCATTTCTTCCACAAGGGAAAAACCTTGCAGAGGCTTCAGGAAGGCATCCACCTTATCAAGGGCATGGCGGAAGGCCGCATCTTCTTGGTAAAGCTGGGCGCCCATGCCTTGCCACTGGCAGCCATTGCCAGAAAACGCAAAGGCCGCTTTCCGGTTTTCCAAAGGGGTATCAAGCGCTGTGCCTATGGTCAGGCAGGCAGGCGGATTTTTGGGGTCTGGTTCCCCTTCCATAGTGGCAAGTGTTTGGAGGGCAATAAGGCTTTCTTCTACTGTGGGGGCGTTTATAATGGCCCGCTCCAGCATATGTTCCCGGGTAAAGGCCAAAGAATAGGCAGTATGGTAAAATGTTTCCGGGTCTGCTTTTTCCAGAATTTGGGCATATTGTGCGGCCATTTTTTGCAGGCTTTCCCTGCTTTTTGCCGAAAGGAAAAGAGGCGGAATTTCCCATTCTCCTTTGTTGTCCTCATTTCCCGTGTTTTTTGCGCGTGCTGTTTGTGCCGGCATTTTTGTTTGTTTGGGGGCTTCTTCCAGCACCACGTGCACATTAGTACCCCCAAAACCAAAGGAGTTCAAACCTACAAGGGCAGGTCCATCCAGTGTGGGCCAGGGCTCCAGTGTGGTGGGAACTTTCAGGTTCAGGCCGTCAAAATCAATATGGGAATTGGGTGTTTCAAAGTGGATATTGGCCGGGATTTGCTTGTGTTCAAGCACACACAGGGCCTTAAAAAGCCCTGCCATGCCAGAGCCTGTTTCCAGGTGGCCCACATGGCTTTTTACACTGCCCACATACAGGGGACGGTTGTGTATGTTACTGCCTATAACTTTGCCAATAGCCCCTGTTTCTACAGGGTCACCAGCCGCTGTACCTGTACCGTGGGCTTCCACATAGGCCACGCGGTTTATATCCAGCCCATTTTGGGAATACACTTCTTCCAGCAGGGCCGCCTGCGCCACCTGATTGGGCAGGGAAATACCGGCAGTGCGACCATCGGAATTACAGCCAGTTGCTTTTACAACAGCCAGTATGGGGTTGCCATCGGCAAGCGCTGCCTCCAGAGGCTTAAGCAGAACCACCCCGCCACCTTCGCTGCGTACATAACCATTGCCTTTTTCGTCAAAAACCTTGCAACGGCCATCTTTGGAAAGCATTTGCGCCTTAGAAAAGCCAATAAAAGGCATAGGCGTGAGCAAAATATTAATGCCGCCTGCAAAAGCAAGGGGCAGGCCGGTTTGCAGAGCCTGCACAGCCTGATGCAAAGCCACAAGCGCGGAGGAGCAGGCTGTGTCAATGGTCATGCTGGGGCCATGCAGATCAAATATATACGAAACACGGTTGGATATAATGGAAAGATTGGAGCCTGTCATGGAATACGGGCCCATGATGGCTGCGTCGTCCGCACGGTTGACCGCAAAATCCGGCGAGGCAGACCCAATAAAAACACCCGTCTGGCTGCCGGCAAGGAGAGAAGGCAGAATCTGGGCATTTTCCATGGCTTCCCATGCCATTTCCAGCACAAGGCGCTGCTGGGGGTCTATATTTTCTGCTTCTGTGCGAGAAATACCAAAAAAAGGAGCGTCAAAATCTGTAATATTTTCAATAACGCCAGCCGCATTGGTGACGGTTCTGCCCGGGGCTTTACGGTCTTTATGGGTAAAGCGTGTTTTATCCCAACGGGAAGCGGGCACAGAAGTGACCATATCCTGACCATTCACAAGGGTTGACCATAAGGCGGAAAGATTTTCTATTCCACCCGGAAGGCGACATCCAGCTCCAATTATAGCGATAGGAATATTGGGCATATTCTTCCTTTTTGGCAAAATATTTCAGGCAAAGCAAAAACAAAAACAGACTATTCCATAAAAAACATTCCCGTTAATAAACGCAAAATGCTTCGGAATACTGTTTTCATAAGGATAGAGAGAATAAGTATACTTAAGGGATATGGAAAGTCAAGTTATGCGCGTTAATCCACAGAATAAAAAAATACTTTTTAATCAAATATATTATAGTCAGGTAAGGGAGAGATCAAATTTTGTCTTGTAAGGGAATCCTGTTGCAGTTGGGAAATAAGGGCTTCTTTTGAGGGAAATTTTCTTTCAGAACGCATAAAAGTGTGGAAAAGAAGACGGAGAGTTTTCCCGTAAAGATCCCCGTTATAATCCAAAATATGGGTTTCCAGTGTGCGGGTGTTGTCCCCAAACGTAGGGTTTGTGCCTATGCTTGTGATAGCCGGCAGGGGTGTTTTTTTGTCCGGGGTATGCATACTTGTGGCGTATACCCCGTTTGGAGGTAATAAAAGGCCGTGGGTGCGCATATTGGCTGTGGGAAAACCCAATATACGGCCGCGTTTAACACCATGTTCCACTTCACTTTCCACATGGTAGGGTCTGCCTAACATAGCGGTGGCTTTTTCCAGTTCTCCGCTGGTAATGGCCATGCGTATGCGGGAAGAGCTTACAGGTGCGCCATCCAGCACGCAGGTGGGGGCTTCTTCCACAGTAAAACCAAAGTCTGCCCCATAGGCCACAAACTGCGGAAAGCCTGTTCTGTCGCTGCCCATAGTAAAATCATGCCCTACAACAAGGTGGCGCATATTAAAGTGTTCCAGCAGGGTAAAACGGCAAAAATGCCGGCCTGTTTGGGTGGCAAGTTCTTTTGTAAATGGCAGAATACAAACATGCTGGATGCCGGCCTGGCGGATACGTTTTTCCCTTTCTTCCACAGAACACAGGGAAAGAGGCGGATGCCCACAAAGCACAGCGGCAGGATGCGGGTTAAAGCTTATACACAAAGAGGCCAGGGAAAGTTCCCTGGCTTTTTGGGCAACGTGCATAAAAAGCGTTTGATGCCCTTTATGCACGCCGTCAAAAACACCTATGGTCAAAACACAGGGTGGAAACACGGGTTATTTTTTATTCTTTGTTTCATTGCCGTAAATGCCGCCCGCAAGAGCGCCAAGGCCGCCACCAATAAGCGCGCCTGTGCCTGCGCTGCCACCAGCTATGGCAGAAATACCGGCACCGGCAATACCGCCAAGTGCTGCGCCACTTAAAGCGCCTTGCTGGGTTTTGCTCAAATTAGTACACCCAAGGGCGCCAAGAGAAAGGGTGCCGATTAACAGAAGAGGAATAATTTTTTTCATAGGAATATCCTTCATACAGTATGGGTTTGGTGAATATGTATGTGCCCGGTTATTTGGTTATTTGGCTACTTGGTTAAAGCGCCCTGGCCTTCGGGGTAGACAGGCAAAATCAGCTCCACCCAGATAA
>CAZJOG010000134.1:0-7066 GCA_964547565.1 uncultured Desulfovibrionaceae bacterium | reverse complement strand
TAAGTATTTCTTCAATGTCCGGATAGCGGGAAAGAATATCAAAAAGCACCGCACCACCTCCCACAAAAGGTTCACAGTACTTTTTGATGCCAGAATTAAGCTTAGTAGGGTATTTTTCCCTTAGACTTTCAAGAAGTTGGCTTTTACCGCCAGCCCATTTAAGAAAAGGCTTTACCTGAGCGTGGGTGTTCATTTTCATGGCGTGAATATATATGAGACAAAATGAAGAATCAAGTCTGAAATAGGGAAACAAAAGTGAGACAAAAGTGGTTAGAGTTACAGCCACAACAAAACACCCCTCCCCCCATTTTTATGGCACACATAAAAACAGGAGGAGGGGTGAATAAAGAAAATTTTGAAAAGGGATGGGGTTGGGGGCAGGGGAAAAATTTTACAAAAAATTTCCCCTGCCCCAAAAAATTCCCTCCCCTAGTTTTCGTCAGCGTCCTGCAAGGCGTCGTGCAGGGCATCTGTAAAAATTTCAAAAGCAATTTGTTCTATGGGGTATTCCGGCTCGTGGTTCAGCACATCTTCCGGCAGTTCCTCGTACTCCAGGCAATATTCGTCAAAGCGGCGGGCATATTCGCTTATAAGGCGCGCTACCTCTGCCACCACAGGGTCTTTGGGTTCGTCAAAATCGTCCTGTTCATCGTAGAGTTCATCGTCCGGGGAGTCAGATTCCAGGTCCATGTTCTCCAGAGATTCAAAAAAATCAGGGTCAGATTCCACCTCATCCTGGAACAGGGCTTCGTATGCGTCCAGCGCGGCGGAGACCTCTTCTTCAGTTAAAGGGAAAAATTCCGGGGTAGTATGGATAGTTTTCATTTTTCTGCTCCTTGGTTGTATGATGGCAATATACCGTCTTTTCTGCAGTAAGGCAAGAAAAAGCCTTTAGCACGCGGGGTGGGTTTTTGGCAGTTGGGCTATCACTTCCACTTCCACTTTGGCGCCCTTAGGCAGGGCAGACACAGCCACGCAGGAGCGGGCGGGGTATGGGGCAGAAAAAAAACTATCGTACACGGCGTTAAATGTGGCAAAATCTGCCATATCCGTAAGAAAAACAGTTGTTTTTACAACATTTTCAAGGTCAAGACCAACGGCGGCAAGCAAGGCGGAGACATTAAGCAGGCATTGGGTGGCCTGTTCTTCCACAGTTTGGCCCACTATACGCCCTGTAAGGGGATCCAGAGGGATTTGCCCGGAGGCAAACAGCAAATTACCGGCGTACACCGCCTGTGAATACGGGCCAATGGCGGCCGGTGCTTTTTCTGTGACAAGGATTTTTTTCTCCGGCATGGCGGTACACCTTATAGTTCAGGTTCGTGTTCAGGTTCGTATTCGGGCAGGGCCAGGATATCGCAGTATGCTTCCACTCTGTTTTCCAAAGTCAGAATATCCTCCCGTATTTTATCCATCACGGCAAGGTAAAGTTTTACATTCATGGTTTCTGCTGTTAAAAGCGCAAGGCTTGGCACAAAGCCGTAACTCACAGCATTTTTATAGAGACCGGCCAGTTCCGTTTTCTTGGCAGCCAAGGCTTCTTCCATTTGCCCACGCATGGATTGGGCCCATTCTTCCATTTTTTTCCGTTTGCGGGTTAAGAAGGCGGCTTTCCGTTTTTCCGGGTTCCCCACAAGGTGCAGAGCATACAGGGCCGCGGAAGCAAGAAGAGCGCCCGGCAAAACAAGCGGGTGGGTAAGAACAGCCACAGCTGCCCCGCCCCATAAAAGCGCGTTCCAAATACCGCCACCCAGCACAGCACCCGTGCCGGCGCCTGCAAAAAACAGGGAAAGATTTTTCATGTAGGCATTTACTTTAACAAGCAAATGGTCATGGGTGGCTGTGGTAAGACAAATATCGGTCAGTTCGCCCAAATGTTCCTGCAAAAGGTCAAGGGATGTGTGGGAAAGATTTTCCATTTCCGCGTGGAAAAGGGTGAGTTTTTCCTCCCACATAGCCATAACATTCTGCTGGTGTGCAAAAAACGCTTCCATACTCTGCCGGGCACGCATGGGGGCAATTTCTTCGTCAAAAGTTTTCCAGGCTGTGTCTTTTGTGGCGTCCAGCCCAAGAGAATCTGCAAATGCGTGGGCTTCCAGCATAAGAGAATCCACAAAGTGGGCCTGCCATTCATCCAGATCATGGGAAAAAGCCACACCCCACGAGTCAATATCCATTGCGGCAGAAGCAATAACAGAGCGCGCCTGGTCCACCTGCCCGCGTATAACATCCATAAGCGCGTCTGAATGGCGTTCCAGAAGTTCCAAAAACTGGGGGGAAGGCAAATGTTCCTTGTAGGTCTGGAATGCCCCGCGGCTTTCTTCCATCACAGTTTTGGCAAGGGCGCGGGCGCGGGCAGAAACACGCAACTGGTAGAGTTTTTGGTTACTGTCCGCCTCTTTTGCCTGACGTAAAAGGGCCATAAGAGAAGCCCAGTCTTTGTTTTCCGCGCGTTCCGCCTCTGGCAGACGGGCATCCAAAAGCTCCACACCCAAAACAAACAAGCCTGTACAACCACGGCAGGCTTCTTGCAAAAAAGCAAGGGCCTGTTCTTTCACCTGTTCTACTGACTGTCCGCTTTGTAATTTATCCGCCCCTGTCAGCACACCTATAACAGAAACCGCACGGCCTGCCGCCACAAGTTTGCGTAATAAACGGAGTTCGGAGGCAGATTCCGGGTGTGTGGCATCCATCACAAAAACCAGACAGTCCGCCTTAAGGCTGGCGCTGTAAGATAAATAGTCCTGGAAAGAATCCACGGCATTAAGGCCCGGGGTATCCACCAGCACAGTGCCTTCCAGTTGGCCGCCCATACCCAGAACAGGCAGGGGCAATGCCACAGAAACCATGGCTGTAAACGGGCTGTAAGGGCCTTCCTGGGTAAGATAACGCCAGATATCCGCCTTGGAACCCATTTCTTCTGAGCCCTTGGGCCGAAGCAATGCCCCACGCACCAAATCCACCTTACGGGCAAGCAGGCTGTTATCCGCTTCTCCAGCCAGATACGCCTCCAGATCATGGAAGGTAGTTTCTTCCAGAAAATGCACGGTATATTGGGGTTTTGGCGCAAAAGAAAATTCCGCCACTGTGGCTGTTTCTGCCCGGCTTTCCCGTACAGGAGAAAGGGCCTCGCCTAAAAGGGCGTTAATAAGCGTGCTTTTCCCCCGTTTACCTTCCCCCAGCAGAACAACCCGAAAAGGCTGGTCGTGCAGGATAGAGCGAAAATCCGCCAAGTCTTTTTGCACAGCCGGTAAGTCCAGAGTTCTGGCGATTTTTTCAAGACCTTGCAAGGCTTCATACGGAGTTTGGGGTTTTTCCGGAAAAAACGCGGGGCTTGCCTGCACATCCACATGGCGGCTGCTCAGTACATCCCGCGCCGCTTTACCCATACTGAGCATAGCTTCTTTAAACACAGGAACAGGGTTAAGAACCGCCAGTTTTTTCAGGCCGTCACGCTGTTTGCCTGCTCTGTGTTCCAGCTTTTCTTTGCGACTGGCCACATTTTGCTCCGCAAACGCGATGCTGATAGCCTCAAAAAGGGGGGAATACTCCCTGCCTTCTTTGCCATCCAAAACACGGGCCAGTGTGTTAAAGCCTGCCACAAGGGCCGCCAGTTTGGCGGGGGCAAGGTGTTCTTCCTCCGCTTCCTGCGCCAGTTCCTTCGCCAAAGCCATAGCGTACACGGGCGGGTGAAGCAGCGCGTAATGCACACGCGCCTGGAAAGCGGCGTCCAGAGCCTGCTCCCGCCATATACCGGATATAACGGCAAGCAGGGCTTCATACGCAGGGTAAGAAAGCGCGCCGTCTTCCTGCGCAAGGGCAGAAAACAACAGAAGAGCCCTGTCGTCCAGGTCTGCCCCGCCGGGTGGCATGGGCGCCGCATCCGGTAAAGGAAAATCCGGGGTAAGGGCTGCAAGTGTTGTTTCAGAAGGGTTCATGGCTATGTGTTTGTATGGGGGAAAACGGCAGGTAATCAGGCAAGTGATCAGGTAGTGATCAGGCAGGGGATGGGGCAGGAGGTGGGGCCGCAGGGGCTTTTTCCTGTTCATCCTGTTTTTTGGGAATATCAAAAGTCCCCACTTTATAGGCATTAGCCAGCATGGTGAGGTATTTGGCGTCGTAACGGTTTTTCTCTTTTTCCAACGCAAGGGCCGCCTGCTTGGGCTCCATACCACGGGTATACGGCCTGTGCATAATCATGGACGAAAAGGAGTCCGCAATGCCGGCAATACGTCCCACTGGGCTTATATCCGTCCCCTTACGGTGCTGGGGATAGCCAGAACCATCCAGACGTTCGTGGTGCTCGCTTATGGCCTGGTTCAGCTCATCAAAGGCGAGGTTAAGTTTTTGCATCATTTTAATGCCGGCAATGGGGTGCACCAGCACTTTTTCCCATTCATCCTGCTTCAGGGGGGCGGCCTTACCCAAAATATAGGCAGGCACCTTGGAAAGACCTGCGTCATGCAAAATAAGACCAAGAGCCAGACGGTCCATAGTGCGGCGTTTTACTTCTTTCCCTGCATCCTGCAAATACAGCCACATACCAACTATAAGCGTATTGATGGCCTGTTCCACCATGGAATAATCACCAAGCACAAGGCGTCGCATAAAAAGCCGTATGCGGTAAATATCCTGGAACAAAAATTCCGTAAAAACCATAAGGTCTTTATAAAGGGCTTCAAAAACAGGCAAAACCGGCTGCTCCAGAAATTCTTTAAGGCGCATGGAAAGACCGCGGACAATAATATCCGCAATTTCACTCATTTTCAGGTTAGCATCCTGGAGAACAAGATCCAGCTGTTTGACAATATGTTCGGAATAAATGGGGTGGTCACTGCGGGAGACAAAAAGGTCACCTGCCGCACAAAGTGCCTGCATTTCTTCAATTTGTTCGTTCGTCAGGCGCTGGCCTTTGCGGCTAAACGGGTAGAGCTGGAGAATATCTTCATTAAAACGGAAAAGGTCAACAGGAGGGCGAAATTTGGAAAAACTGCCGAGAATGTTTTCGCTTATCTGGTAATACTCTTCGGAAATATTGACGGGAACACTGTTTTTGGCTTTTGCCATAGGCTATTTCCTATAAATTTTAACCAGGTTGGTTCCCCGGCTTGGCTGACCGGGAGAAGGTTCGCCTGCGGTTATTACCACATCTTCCCCTACAGGGAAAAACGGATTGGAAGCTATAAAGCGCTGCACACGCCGCAAGTGGCTGACTTCCGGGTTTTCTTCCACACGGTGAGGCCGTACCCCCCAGGTGAAGTTTAAAGCATGCAACACAGTATCATTAGGTGTAAGAACAAAAATGGGTTCTGCCGGTCGGCAGGCAGCAAGCAAACGCGCAGATGAACCGGAAAGCGAATGGGCCACAATACCTGCGGCTTCTGTTTTTTCTGCAAGCAGGCAGGCGGCGTATGCCAGAAATTCCGGCGGGCCACTTGATTCTGCAGGTTCTACAAGGCGGCGGTTCTCCAGCAAATATTTTTCCGCCTCATCGGTAATCTGGCGCATATACGCCACTGTTTCCACAGGGTAATTCCCCATGGCTGTTTCTTCAGAAAGCATCACACAGTCTGCGCCATCCAGCACCGCATTCGCCACGTCTGTGGTTTCTGCGCGGGTGGGAATGGGGCTGTTGACCATGGAAAGCAACATCTGGGTGGCCACAATAACAGGCTTGGAAGCGGCATTACAGGCTTTTATAATACGTTTCTGCAAAGCGGGCAAACCCGGCAGTGGGCATTCCACCCCCAAATCTCCCCGCGCCACCATCACCATATCTGTTTCTTCCAAAATTTCGTCCAGATTATCCACGGCATTCTGGCGTTCCAGCTTGGCTACAACAGGGATATGGCTGCCATGGCCGCGTAACAGGGCTTTCATCTGGCGTATGTCTTCCGCGCTTTGCACAAAAGAAACAGCCACAGCGTCCACGCCAAGTTCCAGGCCAATACGCAAATCTTCTCTGTCTTTTTCCGTTATGGCAGGCAGGGCAACCGCTTTACCCGGCAGGGCAAGCCCTTTGCGGGATGTCACAATGCCATCCCCCATAGATTCCAGCGTAAAACGGCCATCCGGCAGTTTTTCACTTACCACAAACTGCAGGCCACCATCTGCCAGTACAAGCCTGTCGCCTGTGTGCAAGCTGGCAAGCAGGGCTTTATTGTCAAACGGCAGGCAGGGCATGGTGTCCCCTTCAAGTGGGGCACCCAAAACCAGAATGTCCCCTTTGGAGACTGTCAGCGTGCCTTCCGGTATAACGCCAATGCGTATTTTAGGGCCAGGCAGATCCTGCATGATAGTGATGGGAAAATCCCGCTCTTTTTCAATAGCGCGGATATCCTTCACCAGTTGGGTAAAAAAGGCGGTATCGCCATGGGAGAAATTCAGCCGGAATACGCTCACCCCTGCCATCACCAGCGCGTCAAGTGTTTCGCGCTTGCAGGAGGCAGGACCGATTGTTGCGATAATCTTTGCCCGCATGGCACCCTTCCTTTTAAAGTTTTCTGGATTATGCCAAAAACCCAAAACATTGTCGAGCTTTTTGACAAGGGGATATGAGGCGCCGGGGCGGACAAAGCTTCAAAAAAATCATTAAATGCCTGTTTCATTACACGGGCGAAGGTTTGCGGGGAAGAAAGAAATTTTTTCCCGCGGATACCCTGTATTCTTCCCCCCTCTCACCTTCCTGGCCCAGAAACCTTGCTTGACAGAAACTTGCTTTTGGAGGAAAGTGGGAAAAAGTGGTAAGAAGTGGAAGAAGACTTGTATTCTGCCCACAAAAAACACAAAAACTGTTGTCCGGAAAAAGCCATGTATTTTCGCGGTAGAAGCACACGAAACCTGGACCCCAAAGCACGCCTGATGCTGCCCCCTGATTTTAGGGAAAGCCTTGTGGCGCGCCATTTTGCCTATTTAAAGGCACAGGGGGAACCGGTTGTATCTGCTTTTTCCCAGCCGGATGCGGCTGCTGAAATAAATACGGCTGTGGAAATCACCCTTCTCCAGCCGGCGGCTAATTGTGTGCTTACCACATTCGATTCCGGTCTGGTGGCTTTCCCGTGGGATG
>CAZJOG010000133.1:0-7129 GCA_964547565.1 uncultured Desulfovibrionaceae bacterium | reverse complement strand
GTGCATACCTCCAATTACCGCATTATCGGCTTTACATGCGATGTTCCCGTGGAGGAAATGGCGACTCTGGCCCATAAAAACGGCTTGCCTCTTCTGGAAGATTTAGGCAGTGGTAGCCTTTTGGACCTTACCCCTTACGGCCTGCCGTATGAACCCACAGCAGGCGCTGTTTTGACGGCAGGCGCTGATATTGTCACCTTTTCCGGGGATAAGGTACTGGGGGGGCCACAGGCGGGCATTATAGCGGGGAAAAAAATCTTTGTGGAAAAAATCCGCTCTGATCAGCTGCTGCGCGCCCTGCGGTGCGATAAAATGACCCTCGCCGCGCTGGAGGCCACCTTGCGCCTCTACACAGAACCGGAAAAAGCCATGGAACGTGTACCCACCCTGCGCCGTATCAGCATGCAGGAAGATGAGCTGGAAAAAAACGCCTTGGCTCTCTGCCGGGCCATTAAACGCGCGGTAGCATCCGAAGCCGCCAAAATTCGCACTGTCCCGGGTTTTTCCCGGGTGGGCGGGGGGTCGTTCCCAGAGCATAATATGCCCACCTGGCTTGTTTCCATAGAACCCGAACATATGGATGTCTCTGTTTTACGCGCAAAACTTCTGGCATCCAAACCTGCTCTTGTAGGGCGGGTGGAACAAAATGCCTTCCTGCTTGACCCGCGTACACTTTTGCCGGACGATACCCCTGCCATAGCCAATCTTTTTTCCGATTGTCTGGGTGCCAGAATGGAGAGCGTATCCGAAAAATAATATCCCGCCTATACGGGAATGACTTAAAGGAACATTATTATGGCCAAAACACAAAGCACAACGCACTATTCCCCCACTTCCGCCTGGGAAACCTACGCATCTCAAACAGATGCCATGCAGGCTTTTGCGCAAGAATATAAAAAATTTATTTCCATTTGCAAAACAGAAAGAGAAACTATCCAATTTTGTGAGGCTTGCCTGCAGGCAGCCGGCTTTGAACAACATTTTGCGGCAGGCAAAACCTACCGCATTTTGCACGGAAAAGCGCTTTTTGCCATCCGCAAAGGGAAAAAAAGTATGGCAGAAGGTGTGCGCCTTATTTCTGCCCATGTGGATACCCCAAGGCTGGATCTCAAACAAAACCCTTTTTTGGAGCAAACCCAGTTTGTGCAGGCCAAAACACACTATTATGGGGGTATCCGTAAATACCAGTGGCTGGCGCGCCCTCTGGCCCTGCATGGTGTTGTGATAAAACAGGACGGCACACGCATCCCGCTTGTTTTGGGGGAAGAAGACCCCGTGTTCACTATAGCCGACCTTTTGCCGCACCTTGCCCAGAAACAAAATGCCCAGACAGTCACAGACGCCTTTGAAGCGGAAAAAATGAATATCCTTTTTGGCCATGAGCCTCTGCCGCCCCATACAGGGAAAAAAGAAACAGCGGAAAATACCCCCAAAAACCCTGTCAAAAGTCACTTACTGGATATTTTGTTTAAACAATACGGCATTGTCGAAGAAGACCTTTTTTCTGCAGAACTGCAAATTGTGCCCTCCGGCCCTGCGCACTTTGTGGGTCTTGATAATGCGCTTATAGGCGGCTACGGGCATGACGACCGCGCCTGCGTGTATACGGCCCTTGCGGCATTTCTGGAAGCAGAAAAACCGGAACATACAACCGCCCTTATTCTTTGGGATAAGGAGGAAACCGGCTCGGAAAGTTCTACAGGCGCAAGCGGCCGCTTTTTGGAATATTGTATGGAAGAAGCAGCAGAAACACTGGCTCCCGGCACAGCTTTACGCCATATATGGCTGAACACAAAAGCCCTTTCCGGTGATGTGCATGCGCCCATTGACCCCGATTTTCAGGAGCTGCATGAAAAACAAAACGCGGCGTCCATGGGCTATGGCCCGGTTTTTTCCAAATTTACAGGCTCCCGCGGCAAGTATGGCGCTAATGACGCCCACGCGGAATATGTGGCGTTTTTGCGGCAGCTTTTTAACAGCCACCATATCCCCTGGCAACTGGCGGAATTAGGCAAGGTGGACCAGGGCGGCGGCGGCACAGTGGCGCTGTTTCTGGCGGCCTATGGTATGGATGTGATAGACTTGGGGCCATGTGTGCTCTCCATGCACAGCCCGTTTGAGCTTCTTAGTGTGCCGGATCTTTTTGCCACAAAAGAAGCCTACACCGTGTTTTACAAAAAAAGCTAAACTTGACCCCAACCCAAACTTGCACTAGTATTTGTACATGTACTTGTACAGGAGTTGTGTATGTTAGACGCCGTAAATTACTCGGAAGCCCGCCAAAATCTGGCTTCTCTTATGGATAATGTGAGTGACAATCAAAGTCTTGTTATTATCACCCGCCAAAAAAGTGAACCTGTTGTGATGATGTCGCTAAAATGCTACAACTCCATGCGGGAAACTGAATACTTGCTGGCAAGCCCCGCCAATGCGGAGCGCCTTCTTCAAAGCATACAAAATATTGAAGAAGGAAAAGTAGAAATCCATGACCTCATTCCAACAGACGGAGATGAGGAATGAGCGTGCTTCGCTGGGAAGAAACAGCATGGAAAGAGTATCTTTACTGGCAAAGTAATGACAAAAAGAAACTTGCCCGTATCAATAAACTCATTTTGTCTGCACTTCGCACTCCATTTGCAGGAGAAGGAAAACCGGAACCTTTGCGCTTTGACTTTGCCGGCTACTGGTCGCGTCAAATTGATGAAGAGCACAGGCTTGTGTATAAATGGGATGGGGATACGGAAACTCTCACCATAGCTCAATGTCGTTACCATTACAAAAAATAACTTGCAGGAACAGGTATGTCTGTACAAAATCTTATTGTCGGCTGTGGTTTATCAGGTGCAATTACGGCAGAACGCCTTGCAAGCAAAGGTGAAAAAGTGCTTATTATAGACAAGCGCCATCACATTGCCGGCAACTGCTATGATTATAAAGATTCAAGAACAAATATCACTGTACACCAATATGGCCCGCACATATTCCATACCAATAATAAAAATGTGTGGGATTACCTGAGCCGCTTTACTAAATGGCATTATTTTATTTTAAAACCCAATGTGGTTATTGATAATATAAAAGCCACACTGCCATTTAACCTCAACACATTGCATGAGGTTTTTCCCCGCTCTCTTGCGGAAAAATTGGAAGAAAAACTTATCACCCAGTATGGGTACAACAAAAAGGTTTCTATTCTGGAACTTAAAACCGCAAAAGACCCGGACTTGGTTTTTCTTGCGGAATTTGTGTATGAAAAAGTGTTTAAAAACTACACCATGAAACAATGGGGGCTTACCCCTGAAGAAATTGACCCTTCTGTTACCGCGCGCGTGCCTGTTCTTGTAAGCCGCGACAGTGGGTATTTCCAGGATACATACCAGGGTATACCCGCGCAGGGGTATACAAAAATGGTGGAAAACATTCTCCGCCATCCCAATATCACGGTGCAGCTTAATACGGAATTTGCAGAGGTCAAAAACTCCATTTCCTATAACCGCCTTTTTTTTACAGGCGCTATCGATGAATTTTTTGGCTATGCTTACGGGGAATTACCTTACAGAAGCCTGTATTTTGATATACAGGAAAAAAATATGGAATTTTTCCAAAATACAGTTGTCACAAACTACCCCAATAACTATGACTTTACGCGCATTTGCGAGCATAAATATTTTCTTTCGGAAAAGTCGGATAAAACTATTCTCTCCGTGGAGTACCCGTTGCCCTTTGTTCTTGGGCAAAATGAACGTTACTACCCTATAGAAAACCCGGCAAATGCGGCCCTGTATGCGCGGTACCTGGAAGACGCCCAAAAAGAAAACCATGTTTTTTTCCTTGGTCGCCTTGGGGATTACAAATACTATAATATGGATCTGGCTGTGGACAGGGCGCTTAAACTTGTGGAGAACGTGCGATGAGTTTGGGAAATAAAAAATACCCCCATGCCTAAAGGCAGAAAGCGTGAAATCTCTGCGGGTAAGCACGGCAATTGGGCGCAAGGGTACTCACTCCACTTTCCTGGTATTTTTGATTACTTGAGAATTTAATCAGAAAAAACCTGCTGCTTTACAAAAGAGCTGATCAGATAAAAATTGTGCTCCGCGCTTTTTATCTGATCAGCTCTTTTGTTCGCATTTTTACCCGGCTGGGTAACTTGCACTTTAGCCGGATATAGCATAAAAATATTAATGGTTAAGGCCTTGCTGGACTAAAAATATCCTGCAAATTCCCCATACTGCCATAGCCATACAAGGTATTGGAAATGCCACTTTTTGTTGCTGTCAGAAGGCTGTTACCCAGGGAGGAAGCGGTTTTTTGTTTCCATGCGCTCTGGGCCAGAAGATTTTGTGCATTATATCTTTTTTCCTGCACTTTTTCATCCGTCAGCCAGCCACTTAATGCACGTTGCCAGGCATTTTCCCCTGCTTCTGCTGCGTATACAGCGCTTGTCCCAAACAGCAGATCTTGGGCACTTCCTGTTGCGGCGTCCACACCACTTGCGGCCAGCAAAGCCTGATTTTCTGCCTGTTTTGTTTTATAACGCGCATGTTGGGCTGTTTTTTTAGTCTCCAGCTCCGCTTTTTCTGCTTCACCCTGCCGCTTGGCCACAAGTGCCTGCCGTTCTGCCAGAGCGGCCTGCTGCGCGAGAGATTGCGCCGCAAACAACTGGTTTTTCCTTGCGTTTTCTGCCTGGGCAAAACTGTTTGCGGCAGAAAGCCCACCAAGTGTAAGGCCAATCAGAGTTGCTGCTCCCATTATGCTGCTCCTTGTTTCCGGGATAATTTTTTTCTGGCCCTCCGTTTTTGTTCCTGGGCCATACGGTCAATAAGCGGTTGCTGACTGTAAAACTCCTCCAATTCTGCCTTATAGGCAAAAACCATACCCCCCGCCTTGCGGATTGGGTACCCGACACTGAGGATTGTATGCCGTGTAACACCAAGAAAATGTTCAATAGCCGGCCATGTACGAACAGTTTCCCCTATGGACCGGGCAGGGAATGCCTCAAAGGGCATGTTCTCTGTCAAATACCTGTTTTGTTTTTCCACTGGCAGCTCCTTTTGTTTTATTTGCATTCGTAAAAATACATTAG
This sequence comes from uncultured Desulfovibrionaceae bacterium, assembly GCA_964547565.1. Classification (GTDB taxonomy): domain Bacteria; phylum Desulfobacterota; class Desulfovibrionia; order Desulfovibrionales; family Desulfovibrionaceae; genus CAZPTC01. The sequence goes on along the minus strand of CAZJOG010000133.1, from coordinate 2,043 downwards.
CATAAGCAAATAAAATTACAATTATTTTTTGCAATTGCTTATTTAGGAGGGAATTTTGATGGGAATGGAACATGATGTGCGCAAAATTTTTGAAAAAATTCTGGAAAATAATTTTGGGAATAAAAAAGCAGCCGCAAAAGCGCTTGGGATAAATTCCATGACATTTTGGGGCTGGGTGGAAGGAACACGTCACCCTAATCAGGTTATTTTTCAGGCACTTGATGCAGCAGGCGCGCGTCTTTTGCCCCCCTGGGAAATGGAGAAACATGAGGAAAAAGTGCGGCTTGGTCAGGAGGAGCAGGCAAAACTTGCGGAGTTGGAAAACCGTGTGGCAGAGCTGGAAAAAGACCTGCTTGAAGCACAAGAAACAGCTAAAACATGGGAAAATATGTTCAGGGGCGCTGTTGAAATGTCACGGGCAATAGCCGAAACACAGGGAACACGGCACACAACCGAGGGACTGGAAAAAATAGCCTCGTCTATGGGAAAATAATCACAAAATCTATTTTTGCTCCGCGCGTTTTCCTTTCTGCCCGAAATTGCAGATAAAGCATGTTCTAAAGAGATATACAACTGCAAAGAAAAATAACACAATCGTATTATTTTGCATAAAATACGCAGTATAATGCGTGATAAACACATGATATTGGGATGACAAGCGTGATACTGGCTTTAAACGGGCAAAAACTAACAAACTGTATGGAGCAGGCTGTGTATCCGGCAGAATAACACAAGCTTGCAAAACACCTCTGCCCCAAATATTACAATATTTTTTCTACCCCACGGGCAAATATAGACGCGCTGGCAAACGCAAAATGCAGATTATAGCCACCCAGTATGCCCGTGATATCCAAAATTTCCCCGCAAAAATACAAACCCGCCACTTTTTTACTCTGCATGGTGCCAGGGTCCACCTCGCTGGTGCTTACGCCGCCTGCGGCAGCTTCTGCCCGCGCCATCCCTTCTGTCCTGCTGGGATACAAGGTGCAGGCATGCACACAACTTGCAAGATCCTGTCTTTCTTTTTTGGAAAGCTCCGCCACTTTTTTTTCCGCAAGCAAGGGAAAAGGCTGAAGCAGGGCGTAGGCCAAACGTTCCGGCAAAAAGCGCCTAAGCAGATTTTTTGCCAGCAGTTTGCCGTGTTCCGGCTTATGCATTTCTTCTTCTAAAAATGTTTTTATTTTTTTCGCCCGGTTTTGTGGCTTTTCTGTATGGGGTTTGCGTAATGTCTCCGGTAAAACATCCGGTAACACATTGGGTAAAACATTCGGCAAAAAGTCCACCACAAGCGCCCTCCCTTTTTGCCAAAAGCAGGAAGCCACCAAAGCGGCAGGCCCGCTTATGCCTTTATGGGTGAACAAAAGAGGCCGCACATCCGACAGGCAGGGAACACCCTCCACCTGTATGGACACAGGCAGATTAATGCCCTCAAGGCCGGATAAAAAAGAATTTTCCGGCAACACAAACGGGCACAAAACAGGCCGAACAGGCACAAGGCTATGCCCCAGTTTCCCTGCAAGATGCAAGCCAGAATCATCCGCACCACTTGCCGGCCATGCAGGGCTGCCTGTTGCCAGACAAAGACGCGGCGCCTGCAGGGTATGTTCCCCCACGCGCAGGGTAAATGTTCCCAGTGTTGCTGTTTTCCTGTGTTCAAAACTTTGCAAGGAAGTTTGAAGCGAATCGAGCGCAGAATCAGGCGGGCTATACACCACATTGTCCACGCTTGTTCCTGTAAAAAGGCGCACGCCACTTTCCACCGCTTTTTCCAGCATAGTACCCACCAGAAGCTGGGCGGGTTTAAGGCCAAAAATCTGGCTGTATTCCCGCTCCTCCCACGGCAAATCACATTCCTTCAGCCACGCAAGCGTATGTTCCGGCCGGAAAGAGTCTAAAACAGGCGCCACAAAATCAGGCTGCTGCCCCACATAATACTGGGGGCCCATAGAAAGATTGGTATAATTGCCCATGCCACCACCAGCCATGGCGAGTTTTTTACCCGGCACACCTTTATCCACCAGTGCAACAGAAAAACCGCGCCGC
>CAZJOG010000132.1:0-7136 GCA_964547565.1 uncultured Desulfovibrionaceae bacterium | reverse complement strand
TCACAATCTCCAATGCCGCAGATTCCCGCATGTCATCCGTGTTTGCCTTAAAAGCCAAACCCCACAGCGCAAGCTTTTTGCCACTTACACCGCCCAAAGGCGCAAAGTGCGCCAGCACCCTGTCCGCCATGCGGCGTTTTTGGGTTTTGTTCACCGCTTCTACAGCTTCCAAAAGTTCCGGTGTCATGCCCGCGTTTTTTGCCGTGTGGATAAGCGCCTTTACATCCTTGGGGAAACAGGAACCACCATACCCTACGCCCGGGTAAATAAAATGGTACCCTATACGATGGTCCGAACCTATGCCCGTGCGTACATCCCGCACATCTGCCCCCACACGCTCGCAAATATTCGCTATTTCATTAATAAAGGAAATTTTTGTCGCCAGCATGCAGTTGGCGGCATACTTGGTCATTTCCGCACTGCGCACATCCATAAAAATAAGTTTTTCGCGGCTTCTCGCAAAGGGCGCGTACAACTGTTTCATGGCTGCCTGGGCTTTTTCGCTGGAAGTGCCTACAACCACGCGGTCCGGCTTCATAAAGTCAGCCACGGCATCGCCTTCTTTCAAAAACTCAGGGTTGGAGACCACCTCAAAAGCTATGGGCATACGGCGTTTCTCCAGCTCTTCTTTCACACAGGAGGTGACAAAGTCTGCCGTGCCCACAGGAACAGTGGATTTATCCACCACAATGACAGGCTGCTGGATGGTTTGCCCTATTTCCCGCGCAACTGCCTCCACATAACATAAATCCGCAGAACCATCCGGACGGGAAGGTGTACCCACCGTGATAAAGGCAATTTCCGCCTCGTCCAGACCTTCTACCATGCTGGTGGTAAAACGTAAGCGCCCTGCCCCGTAATTGCGTTTAACAAGATCCTCAAGGCCAGGCTCAAAAATGGGGATTTCCCCGTTTTTCAGCCTGCTTACAATGGCAGGGTTAACATCTACACAGGCAACATGGTTGCCCATTTCCGCAAAACACGCGGCGCTGACAAGGCCAACATAACCAGTACCAATGATACAAAGACGCATGGAGGCTCCTTTTTGGAAAGAAGAGAGTTGTTTTGGGGGAGGGGAAAAACCTTTTTGTTTACAAAAAGGTTTTTCCCCTCCCCCAAACCCCCACCCTATTTCCAAAAAAACTTTTTTATTGGGGTTGGTGGGATAAATACCAGTTGTATGCAGAAGAAATGACGGTTTCTACATCAGAACATACAGGCCGCCAGTTAAGGGTGCTATGGATAAGCGAGGGATTGGCAATAAGAAAAGGCGGGTCGCCCGGCCTGCGTGGCGCGTAAATGTGCGGCACATTTTTGCCTGTTATTTTTTCTGCTGTTTCCACAAGCTGTTTAACAGAAAAACCCTGCCCTGTGCCCACATTAAAGGCACGGCTTACACCGCCCTGCGCCAGGTATTCCAAAGCGCGCACATGCGCCAGGGCTAAATCTTCCACGTGGATATAATCCCGCACGCATGTTCCGTCCGGCGTGGGATAGTCGTTGCCAAAAATTTCCAGCCTGGGCAGCTTGCCTTCCATAGCCATAAAAATACGCGGGATAATATGCGGCTCAGGGTTGTGTAATTCCCCCACCTCTTTTTCCCTGTCACAACCTGCGGCGTTAAAATACCGGAGGCTTACCCAGTTTAGGCCATGCGCCATGTGGAAATCTTCCAGCATACGCTCCATAAATAACTTAGACGCGCCATAGGGGTTAATGGGCGCTTTGGGACAATCTTCCGCTATAGGCACCACTTCCGGCTGGCCATACACCGCGCATGTACCAGAAACCACAATATGGGGCACAGCCTCAAGGCGCATGGCCTCCAAAATGGTTAATGTACCCGTGACATTGTTGCGAAAATACGCCCCGGGCCACTTCATGGAGTCGCCCACATACGCGCTTGCCGCAAAGTGTATCACCCCATCCGGCTTACAGGCCGCCATGGTGGCGCGCAGTTTTGCCTCGTCCAGAATATCCCCGTGGACAAATTCGCCAAATTTGGCAAGCTCCCGGAAGCCGGTGGACAAATTGTCGTACACCACAACATCATGCCCTGCCTGCGCAAGTTTTTTTGCGGTGTGGGAGCCAATATACCCGGCCCCGCCTGTTACCATTATTTTCATGGTGCGTTTCCCCGTTTTTTTGTATACAAAATACCCGAAGTGCGGGAAAACTTGTACAACATTTAAAGGAAAAAGTCGATACCATGTTTATCAAGTAAAGACAGGAGCTTATTGATTGGCCCTCTGGGGTGGCGATTGTTTTGTTCCCATTGCTGGACGGCGCTTACACTTGTGTTAAGAAGCCACGCCAGGCTTGCCTGGCTGAGGTTATACTTGGCACGCAAAGCCCGTATGTCATCGCCGGCATAAAGGGGCACAGGGGCGGGTTTTGCCATAGTACGTCTGGTAAGTTTAGCACGCATAATTCCCCCTTCTGCATGTTGAGTGTGGAAACGTGGGAATATGAGAACTGCCTGGCCCGCGCCAAGAGGGCAGATTCAGATGGAATTATACAAATCTATGTACGCTTTGGCCTGCTGTTCCAGACCATAATTTTCCAGTGCAACGGAGCGGCATGCCAGCCGGCCTTTATGGGTTTCTTCCGGTTTTATGGGGGAAAAGTTTTCCATAGCCCAGCGTATGCCTTCCACCAAGCCCCCATTTTCTGTGATATTACGCACGTCGGCAAGAAAACCTGTTTTTTTGTGCTCCAGCATATCCGGCACACCGCCTACATTAAAAGCCACCACAGGTGTGCCAACAGCCAGAGCTTCCAGCACAACATTGGGGAAATTATCTTCCAGTGTAGGCAGCAAAAGTACATCTGCCGCGCTGTACAGCGCGCTTAACGTAGAGGGTACATGCACCCGGCCCATGGGGATAACAGGAAAACCCACATCCGGGATTGTGCCGTCACCCAGAAGGAGAAGACGGATATCCGGCTGGTTGCGGCCCTCTGCATGCAAAAGGCGCAATGCGTCCAAAAGATAACGCAGACCTTTGCGTTCATTATGGATATTTTCTGCACTAAAAATAATGGCAAAGCTGGTGGGTTTAAGGCCCAGGGTTTTGCGTAATTCTTCCCGGTTGGCAGGCGGATGCGGCTTAAACATATTAAGCGGCAAACCATACGGTATGTGATGGATAGGAAAATTGCCCAAAAGGGAACTGCGGGTGGCCTCTTTTGTCAGCCATTGACTTGGGCATGCAATATGGAAACTAAGCTGGGGGTAGGTTTTATGCCGAAGCTGCCATGTTGCCCGGCTTAAATCATAGGTTTTGGTGGAACCAAGCTGGGGGCAGGCCCCACAGGATTCTGTAAATTTTTCGCAACCGCCCGTATAATGACAACCACCTGTAAAGGGCTGCATATCATGCAAAGACCAGACAATTTTTTTGTCTTTCAGAAATTCCGCATTGGCCGGTATATTAATAAAGCCTGCTATCCAGTGAAAATGGAAAATATCCACGTCCGCCAGTTCTGGTACGTCTGCCAGTAAGACTTTACCACTGGAGGTAGAAAAAGCTTCCAGCCCCTGTGGTCTTTCCGGATACGCGGCCAAAGCCTCGTTTTCCGCGCGCCGGCTTGCCAGAAACTGGGGGTGCATCATGCCGCCGTGGCCGTCCGTGTAGTATTGGGGCGCAGGCAGTACATACGTTTCATCCGCTGGTACGGGGGTATCAGACTGAAGATACGCCACATACGCGCGGGAAGGCACATCCATAAGCATAAGGCCAGAATGCAGACGCAAAGCGGCAATAGCAGCGCCACCTGTATTTGTACAGAGGAAATGGGCTACTTTTTTCATGTGGTTGTCCCCCCGCTATCAGGCTTTCTTTTTGCGTATCACTATTTCGGGTGCAGTCCCGGTTTGGGCGCTTCCGGGTGGGGCACTTTCCGGCTGGGGTGCAGGGGGGGCAGTATCATCTGCCGGGTTTGCTTCCTGTTCGGCCTGCAAACTGGCAAGACATACCATCACACGGCCCGGGCCATCAAAATCTGCCTGGGGTACCTGCAGGCCAATACGTGCCTCATGGTTAATAAGAATAGGGCCGGTAAGATTAAGCGTGGTGCTTTCCGGCTTGCCATGCGGGATGGAAACAGTGACCAGCACCACGAGCTGGGCGGCGTTTTCCACTTGCAGCAAAGCCTGTTCCGCATCGCCCACCTTTATACGGTAGTCCGGCAGGAAGGTATAGGGATCACCCACCAGAAGGCCTAAATCCGGCCGCTCCAGACTTTGCAGAATAAGAAAAGGCGCCCCTTCTTTTAATTGCAGAAGAGTGAAAGCCCGTAAGTCTTCAAAGCCGATAAGACCATGCGGAAAAAAAAGAATTTTTTCCGCATCTATTTCCTGCAGACCAAGACGGGTCTGGACACGCATTATTTCCTGATGTCTTTCCATAATTGTGCCGCCGCGAGAAGGTCTTCGTTCATTGTTTCCAGAGCAAGCCTGTTTTCTTCCATAACACGTCTGTATACTTCTTCCCTGTAAACAACACGGTCGGTTGGGACAACAAGCCCCAACTTCACCTGTTTGCCCTGTATACTGAGCACGGTGATGCGTATATCATCCCCTATGTACAGGCTTTCGCCGGCTTTGCGCGTCAGTATGAGCATGGTTGTTTCCGGATAATAAGGGGGTTAGAGGTACTTCATCAAATTCATCTGCATGATCATGGAGGAGGACTGAAGAACACTCTGGTATGCCATTTGTTGCTGGGCAAGGCGAGTAACAAGTTCTGTCAAATCTACGTCCTCTATTTTACTCATACGGTCTTCTTTGTCAAATCTGCTGGCCTGCAACATATCCAGGGTCAGACTTACCCTGTTTTCTTTACCACCCACTTTTGCAAGTGATGTGAGAATATGTTTAGACGAAGATTCCAAATCTTGCAAGGCCTGCTGACACCCTGTCTGGTTGCCTGTTTCTGTAGCGGCAATAAGATTACAGACAACTTCAAAAATATTTCTGCCTGGGCCATTATCTACAGGCATAGGGATAGAATCATTTTTACCCTGGTATAAACCACCAAAAATATCTTTGCCAGCATTGGTTATACCCATGTATTCGCCGGGTTGTATTTCAAGCCCAAGGCTTGCCCTGTCCGGACGGATAACAAATTGCTGGCCCGCAGGTATTTGTGGCGCTGTGGGGTCCATATTAACATCCAAATAGCCACCAGGTACAAAAAGACGTACTTTATCTGTGCCTGCTTTTGTATCAGCTTCCGCTGTCTGCCAGGTGACACCATTATCCGAGCTGTAGGAATATTGCACTTTCCCGGTGACAGATGTATCCGCCGGTGTGTCTATACGGATACGCACATCTGTGGAAAACACACCAGAAGCCACCATACTGTCTACCTGGGCAGGCCCAAAGGAAGAAAGACGCGGGGGCGGGTCATTATCATCGCCCTTATAGTACGCGGCAGGCCGTATATTCAGCATAGTGCCATTTTTGGCAGAAATTGGCTGATCCGGATCAAAACCTGTTACTTTCAGGCATAAATCCGGGTCAAGCGGGTCAGGCATTGGTATAGTGACAAGCGCGCCACCTAATTCCAGCACATTTTCCCCGGATTCTAGCTTGCCTTTTTTCCAGGTTGCCCCATTATCGTCTGACCACTGGTAATTCACTTCATCCACACCAATAGTGGCGTCTTCTTCAAAACGCACCATAAGGGTAGTTTTGGCAGAACCTGTTACTTGCCAGGGCACAGGGCCTTTTGTGCCATCCGCGTTTTCCATGGTTTGCAGGTTAGGGTCCATGGTGCTTACACCAAGGCCAATTTCATACGCATTATTTTCTATCTTATGGCCGGCAAAAATGCTGCTTCCCGCGTATTCTGTATTGGCAAGCGCCACAAGCTGCTGGAAAAGCTGGCGTACTTCAAAACTTATTTGCACGCGGTTTTCGTCTGTCAGGGCACCGTTGGAAGCCTGACTGGCTTTTTCCATAAGTTTGGTAAGAATAGTCTGTGTCTGGCTAAGCGCACCGTCTGCCGTGGTAAGCCAGCCCTTTGCCGTAGAAACATTGGATTCAAACTGCTGGTTTTGGGCAATGGACGCGCGGTAGTTGAGAATACGTGTCATACCAACCGGGTCATCGGAAGGACGGTTTACCTTTTTTTGTGTGGAAGATTGCAAACCGGATTCCATATACGCGGAAAGATTGTCGTTCATGCTCCGCACAAACTGCTGGTACATGGTACTTTGGGCAACACGCATATTAACCTCGCTTTCCTGCTGCCTTACTGCTTCAGGCTGAGAATGGTTTCCAGCATCTGGTTGGCTGTGGTGATAAGTTTTGCCGCGGCAGTATACGAATGCTGATACTTGATAAGGCTTGTCATTTCTTCATCCAGGTTTACCCCGCTGATACTGCTGGAACGTACAGCCAGCGCATCTGCCAGAGAACCATTATACTTTTCATTAAACATGGCATTACGGGTTTCTGAACCTACAATGCCTACAATACCCGCATAATACGAGTTGAATGTCTGGCTGGAATTATCCCACAGTGTGGAAATTCGCACAGGGGTTTTAGACAGAGCCGCTATGGCAGAAGCAATATCCCCATCGCCTGGGTTACTTTGCTCCTGACCATCTACACTGTGGCTGTTGATACGGCTGGGGTTGTTTTTCAGAATGGGGTTCAGGCTAAAATCCTGGGCTGTAGAACCCTGGAAAAAGGTGTTAAGACCAAGAGCCGCCAAAAGACCTGTGCTGTCTGTGCCACACGCCATTTCTACCCCGTCAGCGGCTTTTAAGACCAGTTTATTCCCTTCCAGAGTCGCTGTTACCATATTGCGGGGGGGGACAGCCGTGTCATTGGGGTCAGGGAAACTTCTGTTAATCGCGTCCACAACATCTGTCAGGCTGTGAACCTTGGGGTCAAAGTTTTCAACAGGTTGCCCGGGGATATTGACGGGGGAAAAATTCAAAGGCCCAAAGGTCAGGCTTTCCCCTGTGGTTTTATCAAAAAAGTGCAGCTTCAGGTTACCTTCCGTCAGCCTGTCGCCAAAGGCCAGACCAGAAGCGGAATTTCCCAGTTCTTTTAAGGCATCTTTTACACCATTGGTGCCTTCCATGTTTTCAAAATTAACAAGACCCGCGCCCTGGCTGTG
>CAZJOG010000131.1:0-7136 GCA_964547565.1 uncultured Desulfovibrionaceae bacterium | reverse complement strand
GTGGTGGTTTTTCCCACCCCCCCTTTCTGGTTGGCTATGGCAAGGATTCTGGCTTCCATGTTTGTTTCCGTGTTGTGCCTGTATTGTGCGGGCGCGTGTTTTAGCTTTGTTTACAATACACAATAGTGCCTGTGTATTGTTCTGGTTTAAATGTACGGCTTATGTTGTGCAAAGACTCCGAGTGGCCTATAATAAGGTAGCCGCCGGGTAAAAGATTATCGTAAAAAGCGCTTATGACATTTTTTTTCATTTCATCATCAAAGTAAATGATAACATTGCGGCAAAAAACAATTTGTGAACGCTCCACCTGACGAAGCTGGGCTTTGTCGCTCAGGTTTATCTGGCCAAAAGAAATGTAATTCTTTAATTTGGGGTCAATTCTGTATAAATTTCCCTCCTTGGTGAAATACTGGGACAGAATTTCAGGGGGCGTGGTGCGTATGGAATAATCGTTGTATAAACCTTCCCGCGCAGAAGCCAGCATAGCGAGGGAAAGGTCATTGGCGGTGATTTTAATATCCCATTGGGATATTTCGTTTTTTAATACTTCTGCCAGGATAATGGCAATAGTATACGGTTCTTCCCCACTGGAACAACCGGCAGACCAGATACGCAGCTTTTTTTGGCCTTTTGCGCGGGCTTCTTCAATAACACGGGCAAGCACCACATCGCGGAATACTTCCAGCTGGGGCATATTACGGAAAAAGCTGGTTTCATTGGTGGTCATACTTTCAAAAAGTTTGTTCATTTCGGAAGTACGGGTAGAGTCATACCGCAAAAAATTGTAGTATTCCCCAAAACTTTTCAGGCCCAGTTCCCGTATACGGGATGTAAGGCGGTTTTCCACCAAATATTTACGGTTTTCCGCAACATAAATGCCACTTTGCTGATACAGAAAGTCGCGGAGAAGGATAAATTCTTCATCTGTGATATGCAGTTCACGCCTTCCGCCGGGCATGGCAAAGCTGGGTTCCGGCATTTTGGCGGGTGTGCTAAAAGAAGGCAGAGGATCACGTTTGGGAAAAGCAGGCGTTGGTTTGGGCGCACTGCTGACCGGGGCCGCGGCAGTAGGGCGTGGCTGGAAAAGCGGGGTTTGGGTAGTGGGCAAAGGTTCCCGTTTGGGGAACAGGGAATTGCCGGTTAGGGAATTACCAGCTGCAGGTTGTGTGGCGGATACGGGTGTTCGCGCCGGGAAGGGAGATGGGGCTGGCGCGGAGGTTTTGGAAAACGGCGAAACAGCACCAGCAGAAGGTGTTGAGGTTGTGAAGGGTGATGAGGCAGCAGAGGGTGCGGCTGTGTTTGTACCAAAAGCAGGGGCTGGCCTGCTGAATGGGTTAGGGGCAGGGTTATGGGCGGCCGTGTTTGCTGTGCCAAAAGTGGAAGCAGCTGTACGGGTAAAGGGAGAGGGAGCGGAGGCTGTGCCAATTGTACCGGTTGTTCCTGTTGCGCCTGTTGTACCGGGGGTTGTGCGCGTAAATGTACTGGAGGGCTGGGCAGATGACGCGGATGCAGAGCTGGAAGGAAATGTGGGGCTCTGGTGCGCGGCGCCCGTGGCTGAAGAAGCAAAACTGGAGCTAAAGCCTGGCCCTGTGGTTTGCCTGGTGTTCTGGTTTGGTATATCAAAAGGCGAGGGAGGCCGTGTTTCTGTTTTGGGAAACGTAGGCGCTGCCTCTTTTCTTGTAAAAGGGGATTCACGCGGCGGAAAAAGCGGGGCAGCTGGACGGGCAGGGTTTTCTGCCCTGGTGGTGTCCGTTTTTGTTTGGCCAGATTGTTCCGGCGGTTTTGGCGTAAAGGGGGAAGGGTTTGTCATGAAGCATATTCCTCTTCACCGCGTATCCGCGCTATGGCCTGCGCGGCGGCTTGCTGTATTTCCGGGCCTTCGTGTGTCATCATACCCATAAGAGCCTGGAAGGCTATATCCCCGCCAATATGGCCAAGGGCTTCCGTTATTTTTATTTGGACAAGAAGACTGGCGTCTTCCATCATGACGGCCAGAGTAGGGATGGCTTCGCTGATGCGGTATTGGCCAAGGGCTTCAATGGCGCGCACCTTCACCCAGTCATCCACATCTTGCAAAGCTTCCATAAGCAGGGGGAATGTTTCTTCTTCCACATTATGGCCAATAAGTTCTATAGCTATAAGGCGTACATCGCGGTTTTCGTCCCGAAGGGCAAAAGCCAGAGCTTCATTTTTTTCCGGTGAAGGGGGCCAGCCATAACCTACAGCTTCCAGCGCCACTTTGCGGATATCCGCCTCTGGGTCTTGCATGGCAAGGGCCAGTTCATTGGCAAAAGCCATAGGATTCACCGCGCCCATGGTGTATACGGCCATACGGCGCAAGACAGGGTTTTCGTCCTGCGAATGGGCCACAATACTGGCCAGGGTATTTTCATCTTCCAGAGCAAGGCATGCTTCCAAGGCGCTTTCCCGCACATGCTCATCCTCATGGTTCAAAAGTTCCAGCATACGGGGGGCAGATTCCACATAACGCATTTGCACACCCAGAAAATGCAGCGCAGGGCGCAAAACTTCCGGATTTTCCCCTATATTAAGGTGGTTCACAAAAAATGGGATGTCCCTGTCGTCTCCATTTTGCGCCAGCCATACCATAGCCATTTTTTTATCCACCAGATCCATGGTGTCAAAATGCCGCTTAAGCGCATAACGACCAGCTCTGCCGGGTATACGGCCGCATACTTCAATGGCCATGGCGCGTATGGTTTCCTGCGGGCTTTTTAACGCTTCTTCCAGCACTTCATTATAGCCTATGCCGATAAGGCAATGGATTTCTGCCTGGAACAGATCTTGCTGTTTGTCCGGGTTGGTGCGGGCGGCAAGTTCCAGCACGGCCTGCGTGGAATTGGTGTTTACGCCTGTGGTGGCAAGGCCGGCAAGGACAACTTTGACCGTGTCTTCATCTTCATCGTCCAAAGCTGCCAGCATGTATTCCTGCAGGCGTGTAAGCTGTTTGCCCCCAAGCAGGTTAAGAGAGTTTGGCCCTAAAATTTGGATAATGGCTTTAAGCGCCTTAATGCGCAGAGGGCCGGAAACTTTTTCCAAATAGCCCAGCAGAAGAGGCGCGGCTTTAACATTGTTAATATCCCCCAAAGCGTCCAGTATGGTAGAAGCCACAAGCGGGGAACAGGTATCCAGTGCCTGGATAAGAATATCCACGCAGGAGGCGTCTTTTATTTTAGCTAAAGCTTCAATAACCGCGTACTGCACCCATTCTTCATCATTCAGGGCAAGGCGCAGACTTTCCGCTGCTTCCAGATACCCCAGCGAGCCAAGACTGACAGCTGCCTGGTAGCGGACATTTACTTCCGGGTCATGCAAAAGAACATCGCATAAAGGGGCAAGTGCCAGGGATGTGCCGGTAGAACCCAGAATATCGCTGATAAAAATGCGGATATCCGGGTCTTGGTCATATAAAAGGCGTGTAAGTGTGGTGATATCGTCCACCCCAATTTCACGCAGAATATCCATGGCTATGTTGCGGGCAGTGGTATTTTCCACACGTAAAAGTGGGGCAACTGCCTGCACGGTGGTTGCACCACGGATACGCCTGAGCGCATATTCCGCCGCCTCCTGCACACCTACGCTGGAACTGGCGAAGTGATCCACGAGAAACGGCACAGCACTTTGCAGAGCCATATCGCCTGCATCAAAAGCAGCGGCGCGCTGTTCAGAGGGGTCATCGCTGCGCAGTCTCTCCAGGATGTTTTGTTCCTGTTGTGCGCTATCCATTGTTTCCATAGAAAACTCCCCCGAGAAGTATGAAATTCTGTAGTATTAACGGTACAGGGCCGATGTGATGACAGAAGCCAGGTCGTCCACAGGTATAATTTCATCCGCAAGGCCTGCGTCCACCACGGCTTTGGGCATTCCGTAGACTACACAGCTTGCTTCATTTTGGGCAATAATATAACCACCTTTTGCCTTAAGAACCCGCGTGCCGTCGCAACCATCGCTTCCCATGCCTGTCATGGTTACGCCAACAGCGCGGCGCCCCATACACATGCCCACACTTTCAAAAAGAACCGTGGCAGAGGGTTTGTACAGGGCTGAAACAGGGTCGGGCGTAACTGTAAGCATGGGGATAGGCCCTTTGGAATCCACGCGGATATGTTGCCCGCCGGGCGCTACATACGCAAAGCCCGGGGCAAGTTTATCCCCGGTTTCCGCTTCTTTTACGGTTATCTGGCAGACACTGTCCAGCCGTTTGGCAAATGCCGCTGTAAAAGAGGCAGGCATGTGCTGGGCAATAAGAATACACGCGGGAAAATTGGTCGGAAGGGCGGAAAGAACTTTTTGCACGGCTGGCGGCCCACCTGTGGAAACACCAATGGCAACCATATCCCGCGTGGGTCTGCCGGAACGCGCGGGCGGCGGGGCAACAAGAGTGCCATTATGCGCAGAAGATGATGAGGCAGAGGCCGAAAACGGGGTGCGCCCCGATACGGCAGATACGGCAGATGCAGCAGATCCTGCCGAAGGCGTTGAAGGCATGGGCTTTTGGCTAAGCAGCGTGGGCGGCCGCATAAAACGCCCGCGGGGTGCCATGGCCTTTACTTTAGTGATAAGGTCTTTTTGCAGGGCATCCAGCGTAAGACCGGTTTCCTGGTATTTGGGAATAAAATCCAGTGCCCCAAGATCTAAGGCTTTTAAAGTTGCCTGCGCGCCTTCATGCGTAAGAGAACTCACCATAATAACGGGTTTGGGGTTAGTTTTCATCAGCTTTTCCAACATGGTAAGGCCGTCCATAATTGGCATTTCCACATCCAGCGTGATGAGATCCGGGTTCAGAGACTGCACTTTTTCCAGTGCATCTTCCCCATTGCGCGCTGTGCCCACAACCAGAATATTCGGGTCATCCGAAAGCATTTTTGATAAAGCGTTCCGCATAAACGCGGAGTCATCGACAACAAGAACCTTGATCACAGCGCCTCCACCATAAACAGGACAGTTTTCTTGTCCCCGGAATACAAACGTTTTTTTAACGTGCCTTATGTACGCTTGCTGTTTTTCCCCATTTTTGCAAACCGGCAAAGGGAAAAGACGATACTATATCGCTCTGGTTCACTGTACGGCACTTTCCAAAATTTGACAATACACGCGGGTTAAAAAGATAGAATAAGTTAAATCAGCGTGTTAAAGTTTATTCTCTTGATTTGCCTGTGGGTGTTGACCTTGTAAGAAAATTTTGCTATCTTTTTACCTTCCTTGCCGGGGTGGTGGAACGGTAAACGCAGCGGACTCAAAATCCGCCGGGGGCAACCCCTTGAGAGTTCGAGTCTCTCCCTCGGTACCAGAATAAATTCAAGCGGTTACAAGTTTTGTGACCGCTCTTTTTTATGCCCAAAATGTACACCGGTGTACACCAGATGTACACTTATTTTTCGTCCCTTAAAGAAGGCATTAATGCCGCTGCTCTTGCCTGGCTTCCGGGGGTTACATGGGCGTATGTTGTGGCGGTTGTCTGGATACTGGCATGACCCATTTGTGCGGCAACAGCGGCAAGGTCTGCCCCGGCTGCTAGCATTTCCGATGCCGCAATGTGCCGAATATCATACGGGCGTATTCCTTTTCCCTGCATACCTGCTTCCCGCACAGCCTTTTGCCAGGCCGTTTTATAGTCCAGTACTTTTTTCCCTTTTTTATGGCATACCCAAGGAATACCTGCCGCCATATCTTCTTTATATCTTCTTTCCGCTTCAGCCCAATAGGTAAGAGGTGGGTAAACACGCTTTACCCTGCCCGTTTTACCCTGGGCATATTGTACATACCCATGCCGCCAGTTGAAGGATGCCCAAAGAAGCGAAAACAGTTCCACATTTCCAGGGCGCATAGCAAGTGCGTAGGCTGTTGCAAATGCCCATTGCAGCCATTCGGGGCAATGTTTCAGTATAGTTTGGAAATCGGCCATAGTGGTGGTGATTTGTTTTTTCTGCACAGGCAGGCGCTTGAATTCACGCCACGGATTCGTAAAAATAAGCTGCTGATCAACTCCCCATGCAAGAATGGCTCGGATATATGCCTGGTACTTATTGATTGTTGCATTACTTGCTTTGCGAAAACGCAATGATTCCCGCATACGCTCCAAATCCATGCGGGTTAAGCTTTCTGCATAGGTGTTACACAAAAATTCACCAGCTCCCTCAATGTGTTTACCATTGTGAGAATGGCCTGTGAGAAAGTACACAATATTACGCTTTGTTTTTTCATGTTTATTTGTATTTGCGCGAAAAAAAAGGGCGACAAGTTCGCCCAATGTAAGATTTTGGTTTTCTTCCGGATGTAGCCTGTCTGCTTCACAAGCCAAGGCTTCGTTTTCGGTTGAAAAATAACGCCTTTTTTGCTTCCCTTCCTCTGTCCATTGCGTCACCCATTTTTTCCGTGGTTTCCAAAAAAAAACACTCATACTGGCACCCCACATGCACGCCGTAAATCAGAACCAGAAAGAGGCTTGCGCTTTGATGGGCGGCGTTCTTTTTCTATGCCAGCAAGCTCTGCTATTTTTGCATCCAACTCGCTCAGGCCGCGTGCCTGTTTTTCTCGCTCCATGAGCAAGGCGCGTATTTCACCCAATGTTTGACTTGCTTCATTTGACATAGTGACCTCGTGAATTTGCATATAAAAAGCCCGCAGGGTGAGCTACGGACTGGCGTGGTGATAGATGTATGCGGTGTTTTACCGCTTCTCCAGTTCATTTTCCGCCCATGTAAGGGCTTCCTTTGGCATTGGAATGGGGCCAGCAAAGCGTGAATATTTACTGACTGGTCCTACTCCGAATCCGTTAATACCGAGAAGGCATGAGAGTTTTCCGTACTTGCGCTCCCAGTCAGCATGTCGCCAATGATTATGTGGTAATACTTCAATTGCGTTTATATATTTGTTTCCATCACTATCTTTATGTTCTGCCAAATAGAATCCAGCAATTTGTGGCGGCTCTTCCGTCCATTCCAATACGCGGGGCAGTGAGTTCCATTTTTCTATGGCTTCTTCACTCGTTTTTGCAAAACATCCTGACAAAAGGCATTTTGAACATATACTATGATAATTCTCTGTATAATAGTTCGGTACTAGTGTCTAGTTGCAAAAATTTATATAAAAATATATACTCCACAAATCCAAGG
>CAZJOG010000130.1:0-7141 GCA_964547565.1 uncultured Desulfovibrionaceae bacterium | reverse complement strand
CCTGTGCGACACTCGCTACTCGCTGCGGCGGGCAAAGCCCGACCTTGCTCGCGCTACGCGGCTTGCGCCATCCTGGCGCAAAAAAGATGACGCTCGGATGATATTTACCCTCACGGTAAATAAAACAGGCTGATGCCCAAAACCTTTCAAAACCAATTATTCCGCGGGAGTGCCGTGATTTTTTGAGGCAGCATAGCGGAAAGTGAAAATCATCATACCCCCTTCAGACCGCCAGACAACGCAGAGAGCCTCAAAAAATCACGGCACTCTCGCGCAATAAGGGGGTTTGGGGGGGGTTACCCCCCCAAAAAAAAATATGCAAACACAAACAAACGCACTCCCCATAGGTCTTTTTGATTCCGGTGTTGGCGGCCTCACGGTTTTACGGGCCATGCAGGCACTTATGCCGTTTGAAGATTATTTATATTTAGGGGACACAGCGCGTTTGCCGTATGGCACAAAAAGCCAGGAAACCATTGTACGCTATGCTGTGCAGGCTGCAGCGCATCTGATGAGCAGGCACATTAAACTGCTTGTGGTGGCGTGTAACACGGCAAGTGCAGTGGCTCTGCCTGCTTTGGCAAGTGCCTGGCCTTTGGTGCCTGTTGTTGGTGTGGTAAAACCGGGGGCACGGGCGGCTGTAAAAGCTTCTGCCAGTGGACGCATTGCGGTTATTGCCACAGAATCCACAGTACGGGGCAAAGCCTATGGACGGGCTATCCGGCAGTTACGGCCAGAAGCGGAGGTTATGGAAAAAGCCTGCCCGCTTTTTGTGCCACTGGTGGAAGATGGTTTGGTAGAAGGCCCTTTGGTAGAGGGCATAGCCGCCAGGTATCTGGACAGTCTTTTTCAAACAGGGCAAGAAGCCCGGCCTGACTGCCTGGTTTTGGGCTGCACACATTTCCCGTTAATGGCTGCAGCATTAAGCCATGTAGCCGGCGCGGGCGTTACTCTGGTAGACTCTGCTGCGACAACCGCGGAAGAAGTGGAGCGGGAATTACACCGTCAGGAGCTGGCAACAGAAAAACGCACCGTGGGCAAAACGCATTTTCTGACAACAGATGATGTGGCGCGTTTTGCGCTCATGGGTTCGCGTTTTTTGGGGGGACCTGTGTCAGAAGAGAATGTGGAGCTGGTGGATTTATAATGCCCAGACTAAAGCTCACGCTTGCGTATGTAGGCACACATTACCATGGTTGGCAGGTGCAGGCCTGGAAGGAAAAAGAAAATCCGCCCACTGTGCAGGGCAAGGTAGAAGAAGCCGTGGCGCATATTGTGGGCCAGAAGGTGCATGTCCTGGGGGCCAGCAGGACAGATTCCGGGGTGCATGCAGACTGCCAGGTGGCCCATTGTGACATACCGGAGGCCAAGGCAAAGACAGACTGGCAGCTGGCGCTGAACACACTTTTACCGCGGGATATACGGGTTGTAGACGCCACATTAGTAGCGCCGGATTTTAACGCGTGTTTTGATGCTGTAAAAAAGGCGTATACCTATAAGCTGTGGTTATCGCTGCGGTATACACCCCCCAAACTTTTCCCTTTTGTCTGGACGTGTGGCCCTGTGGATGTGGAAAAAATGGATATTGCCATGGCGCATTTACGGGGAAAAAAAGATTTTAAAAGCATGCAAAACGCAGGCACTCCCATTAAAACAACAGAGCGGGAAATTTTTGTGCTTTCCCGCTCCCCGGAAGGCAAACTGTTGGAAAACCAGCACGCTCTGGATTTATATGTTGAGGGCAGTGGTTTTTTAAAACAAATGGTCCGTAATATGGTGGGCTTAATTGTGGCGGTAGGGAAAGGGAAACTAGAGCCTGATTGTGTGCCGGAAATTCTGGCCGCGCGCGACCGCCGCCAGGCACCTGTTACCGCGCCTGCACAAGGCCTGACTTTAACCAAAATTTGGTATGAATAACAGAAATCTCTTTTAGGGTATGCGCAGCGTCATGGCAAAGCCAACGTGTGGCTGGGCATTGCGCGTTGATTAACGGAAATACTTTCTACAAAAAGCGCCCTGCATACTTTGACTGTACGCAGGGCGCTTAAGCCTATGCACCCCAAAACGCAACAAGAGTTTGGGGGCGTATATTTTTCTAACTGTTTTTCAGGTCTTCCATAATGCCCATAAGTTTGGCATTCAGCTGGGCGGCCACATCGGGGAACTGGTCTATCACATTATGCAATTGGAAGGGGTCCTTATGGCGGTCATACAGTTCATTCCCTTCAGGAATATCCCCACGGGTGGCAGGGGTGCAAGACCACTGGGCTTCGCCATCCAGTGAGCGTTCTGCCAAATACGCATCCGCTGCAGCTGAACCCTTAAGGCTTTCTTCTGCCTGCTTTTGCAGGGAATTCTCTCCTTTTGCCTTTTTAGCCGCGCGCTCTTCAGGAGACATAAACGCCGCTTCAAACGCTTCGCCACAGTCATCGCCAGCCATAGCGGTGAAGTAGGAAGCCTGGGTAGCGTCTTCCTGTTTGTCAATCCAGTGGATATAGCTCCAGTCTTCTGTGATAATTGACCAGGAGAACTTATAATACCCGGCAATGGCGTAATCGCGTATGCTTTTCACTTCCCCACGGGCAAGCGGGAGCAGGCTTTTACCGTGCATATTGGCCGGGATAGCCACACCAAGCCAGTCGAGTATGGTAGGCGCGCAGTCGCAATCCTGCACAAAGGCTTTAATGCGTGTGCCAGCAGGCAAACCAGGAGCTTTGATAATAAGCGGCTGGTGTACCAGTTCTTCATAAGGCCAGGGGCGGCATTTTGTGACAAGGCCGTGCCCGTGTTCGCCATTGCCTATGGGTTCACCATGGTCAGAAGTAAGCCACAGCAGGGTATTTTCCCACATACCTTCTTCACGGATAGTCTCGCACAAAAGCCCAAAGTACTTATCGCAAAGGGTTATTTTTTCTGCAAACAACATGCGGATGTGGTGCAGTTCTTCTTCTGTATACAACACAGTGCCATTAAATTTATCCACAACGGGGCTCATGGGGGGGTGCCAAAGATTAGAACCCTTATAGCCTACATCGTACGGGCATTCATGGTTTTCTGTCCAGACAGATGGTGGATCCCAAGGCTCGTGCGGATCCCAGTTGTCTATCCACAAATGGTAGCTGTGGTTGCGGTCTCTTTTCTTTATAACATCAATAGCTTCGCGGATATTTACACTGACAGTATGCTTGCTTTCGTCCGTCCAATACTGTTTATCACGCAAGAATAAATCCATTTCATGGAAGGTCATGTATTCCAGCTGGCTGGCATCGTTCATTTTATGCAGACGCGCCAAAAAGTCGTCTGTAAAAAATTCTTTAACTGTATGGTGGTACAGTTCATCTTTTGCGTAATTGCTGCCACTAAAGCCAAGGTTAAAAATGGCTTTGTTGTAACTTCTTCCAAAGCCACCTTTCATGTTATTCATGGGGGGAGTATTGTACACAATATCTGCAAATATTTCTGTACCATTTAGAAGGTCTGCAATTGTTGTGTCTGTCATACGCAAAGGGCCCCAGCCTGTATCATGCAGGCCGTAACGGCCTGTCATCATAGAACGGCGCACGGGAAGTGTGGGCATGCCATTGCCGTAACAGTTTTCAAACAAAACACCTTCACGCGCAAAGCGGTCAAAATTAGGCGTTTTAATCCAGGTATTGCCATAGCAACCTGTGTAGTTAAATTGCCAGCTGTCAAACATGACAACAATGGCGTTTCTGATTGTCTTCATAGCTACTCCTTTATTTTTTGTGTTAATGTATAGTCACTCTTTGTCTATATTGTGTGTAAACAATATACTGGCATAATAACCAGAGTTATGAGAGAGTAAGCTGTTATAGTGTGATGTGAGCTGGGTTTGCCTATGCCAAACCCAGGGAGAAAACAGGGCTAAAAACGTGCAACAACAGTTTCCATTTTTGCCAGATCACTCTTGTAGGTAAGAGAAGAAACGTAGTAAAGTACGCCGCTTATAAGTGCGCAGCTGGAAATAATGGTGATCGCGGTGACAAGGTCAAAGCGGTCAGAAAGTATGCCCATAAGGGTGGGGCCAACAGCCATGCCCATGATGTTCTGCATAAGAATCATAAGCGAGGAAGCTGTAGCACGTTGGTCAGGACGGGAAAGGTCTGCAATCGCTATCATACAGACAAGGGTACTGCCAGCGGTAAAGAAAAGGTAAACCATTACCATACCAATCTGCAGTGTACTTGCTGGCGCAAGGCCCTGGTAACAAACAAAAATAGCAATAAAGCCCAAAACACCAAATGCCGCCATTACTTTTAACACGGCATGCATGCCAAAACGCTGGCGGATTTTGTCTGCGCCAACGCCGTATATGATCATATACACCACGTTTGTGAGCATGGTAAGCGCCGCAAGGTTAGCAGCAAGGGAAGGTGTGGCATTACCAACGCGCACAAGGTACAGGGGAAGCCAGTTCATAAGCGCTGTTGCCACTATGCTCATCACAGTCTGCGCCAAAATAGCAAAGGCAATGGTAGGCTTGGTAATAAGGTCACGCACCACTTTCCAGTAACTGGGTGTATCTGCACGCACCTGGACACATTCTCCCTGGCTGTCTTCCACTTTCTCCACTTTTTCCACTTTTGTGAAGTCGCGCATAAGAAGTGCACTAAAAGCCAAAATAAGCCCTGGTATGGCAAACATACCAAAAGCGTGCCGCCAGCCCCAGTGAGAAGCCACAAATGCACCGGCAGCCAAACCAACAGGGGCGCCCAGTGTCATACCTACGTTTACCAGAGAAATAACAGTAGCACGGTATTTTTCTGGAAAAGAAGCCACAAGCAAACTTTGCCCTGCCGGTCCATAACCAGCTTCCCCTGCGCCTACAAAAATACGGCAAATGAGCAGCTGTGCAAAGGAGTTAGTAAACGCGCAAAGGCCTGTTGCCAAGCTCCATATCCCTGCCATGAGGGTAATCATTTTTTTGCGGCTCCATTTATCAATCAAGTAGCCAGCAGGGATTGCAAAAACAGCAAGCCCAATGTTTACCACAGAAATTAAAAGCCCAAGCTGGGTATCGGAAAGAACAAATTCTTTCTGTAAATAGGGAAGCAAAGCCGAGAGCACCTGACGGTCTGCAAGATCCAGTATGCCTAACAAAAAAATGACAAGCCAAGAATATAATGCAGCTTTTTTGCCAATGGGCCATACTGTGTCAGCAGGCCCACATGAGGGGTTCACAAAGTCTTGATCCGTAGATTTTGCCATAGTGAGTTCCTTTAATAGGGGTAAAGTTGTGCTTATCTAGAAAAACCTTTTATCTATGGCAAAACGCTTTTTCACCTGTGCCAGAACGCTATTTTCCAAGTATCATGAAAGAGTTTGGAATATGGTGTTTTGGCGCAAATACATAGGTTGTGCCCATTACTGTACGAACAATTTGTTCCTTTCTTCTCCCCCTTTTGCAGTGCCGAGGCTTTTTCAGATTCCCAAACGCTTTCTTTCCGCCATGTAGCCTTTACTTGTGTTGGTAGACTAGCGAGAAAGTGCTTTATAAATACCTGAAAACTCGTTCTGGAATTTCAATTTGCCACTCTATAGCAATTTTCGTGCCAAAGTCATTTTTTCAATAATTTCAAAGCTATGTAAGCTTTACAAAATAAAGATTTGCTTCCGTAAAAAATAATGGGAACAATATGCTCGGTTCAATGTGTATAATAGCACAATATGTGTGGTAACAAGGGAACATCCAGAACATATCCGGTAATAAAGACAAAATACTCTGGTAGCAGCAAGAACTGCCCGCCCACTGCGGAAGTAGGGGAATTTGTTTTCGCCGTCACAACGAGGACAAGCAGGCCTTTGGAAAACTATCGCACCACCACTGGGGAGGTGATAATGTTGGCACAAGGGTTACCCCCTCTTTTTTTCCGCCGAACCTCCATCAGTGTTTGATTTGCGGGAAAAGTTACGTCAAAAAAAATTGCGCGTTTGTTGGCACTGAATAGAGAGAAAATGCAAAAATATTGCGCTTTAGTTGGCACAAAATAGAAGAAAAAAGAGAGGCCTAGGAAACAAAAAATTTCCTAGGCCTTTTTCTTTTAAGCACTCTGTATGGCTTTTATGTTTTGCTTTTACTGTGCTTTACCTTTTTAATATTCCCTGCAAACCCAAAGCACGCGGCCTATTACTCTAAACTGATTATCTAAATCTTCGCTGGTGTCAATAACAATCGGTGAATACTCTTTGTTTTCACTCCGCAAAATTATTTTGCCGGGTGCTGTATCAAAGTATTTTACATAAATAGCATCTTCTATACCCATTGCATAAATACGGCCCGGCATAAGATTTTTTTTAGATTGGTCAATCAACACCATATCTCTATCGTGTATTTCTGGCTCCATACTATCACCCGAAACGTCCATAAGCACCATATCTTTTATGCTGCCTTTTGTGCGTAGCCAGTCAGTACGAAAATCAAAATATTCTACTATTCTGTCTGAAGTCATAAAGCTACCGCCACCCGCGGCAAGCTTGGCTTCTACCTTGGGAACAGCAGTAAATTCTTCGGGGTTTGCAGAAGAAACTTCTTCGCTTTCGTTTGCCCGCATACTACCTGTTCCAAATAATAACCAATCTGCAGAAATGCTCAATTTTTGGCATATATCTAAAATATTATCAAAGCTAGGCGTTGAGATTCCTTTTTCATAGTTCCTCCATGTACTAGCTGAAATTCCTAGCGAAGTCGCAAAAGACCTGCTAGATTTGCCCCAAAGTTCTTCTCTGATTTTTTCAAGCCTGTTTCCAATAGTTTCCATGCAAAACTTCCTGCCTTAAACTTTTGCGTTAAGTTTTGCGCCCTAAATACAAGTAACACCTTGAATTAAAAGTCTAAGCAAAGGTTGCGCAAGAAAATAACTTTTGCGCAGATTTTTGCTTGACATTGAACAGATTTTGGAGCACTTTGTACTTGCAAGCGGTTGAGGTTTTCATCGACAAGTAAACATTATCCGCTTTTTTATAAACAATCAACGTCCAGAGAATTAGAGAATTTGGACAAGGTGGGAGAGGGAAAAAATGACGTACAAAGAAAGGGCTATTCTTAAGGCAATACTGGGGAATGTAGAGTTTATTGAAGGTCAGCTAAAACTTGGTGAACCGACTACGGAAAATTCTTTTC
>CAZJOG010000129.1:0-7188 GCA_964547565.1 uncultured Desulfovibrionaceae bacterium | reverse complement strand
CAGCTCACGCACACGCGCCTGGATAACTTCCTGAGAAAAAAGAATGGTGGATGGTTGCATAACCCGCTTATTCCATAGCCTTGCGTATCATAGCGTCCAGCATGGCTTCATCCAGATAGCCTACTTCATTATACACCATAGTACCATTTTTATCATAAATAACACTGTGGGGTATGGCCGAAACCTGGAATGTAGAGGAGGCTGTGCCTGTATCCAGATACACAGGGAAATTAAACGGGAATTTTTTTAAAATTTTGTCCAGATCTTCGTTGCTGTCGTCCACAGAAACACCAATAACCGTCAGGGCGTCATACCCGTATTTTTGCTGAACCCGAAAAATGCCGGGCAATTCATCTTCACACGGGGGGCACCATGAGGCAAAAAAATTCAGCATCACAACCTTGCCCTTGTTTTGGGTAATAAGATCCAGCAACTGGGCGGAGGTTATTCTGGTACCCATGGCAAACTGCTGATCTGTTGCCTGATCCCCCGATACTGCGGATACCGGGTTAGCCAAAGCACAGGGGGCAGCCAAAAGACAAGCAGCAAGAAGCAAAGGAAAAAGATGACGCATACATACTCCTCAAAAAGTGACGTTTTGCAGGTTAACAGTTTTATGGCAGGAACACAAGAAAAAACAACGTATACAAACGCATGCCTTATGTAAGCCATGGCTTACCTAAGGCCACCCTCCCAGTCAGCAGAGAGCGGGTGCAAGCAGCCAAAACAAAGGTTATACCCCAAGCAAACGGCGGGCAAGGCGCACGGCGTCCACCGCGTCTGTGGAATAACCGTCCGCGCCAATGCTGGTGGCGTATTCCTGGGTAACCACTGCCCCCCCCACAATCACTTTAATGGGCAATCCGCGCTGTTTTACCAGCTGCACCACATCTTCCATGCGTGGCATAGTGGTGGTCATAAGGGCAGAAAGGCCAATAATGGCGGCATGGCAGGCCACAGCTTCATCCACAATAGTTTGCGCTTTTATATCTTTGCCAAGATCCACAACTGTATAGCCATGGTTCCCAAGCAACAGGCCCACAATGTTTTTGCCAATATCGTGGATATCCCCTTCCACAGTTGCAAGAAGGATAACGGGCTTTTGTTCGCCCTGGCCTTCTTTTTCCAAAAGAGGCCTAAGATACGCAAACGCTGTCTGCATAGTTTCTGCAGAACGTAAAAGCTGGGGTAAAAAATACTCCTTACGTTCGTATTTACCGCCCACTTCTGTGATAGCAGGGATAAGCCGCTCCTGCACAAGGGCAAACGGGTTTTCCCCTGCCTCCAGTGCCGCCTGCACAAGGGCCACAACAGATTCACGGGCCCCTTGTATAATGGCGCTTTCCAAGGTCAGAGGCGCTTTTGCCAATTGCGCGGCAGGCCCACCAGCCTGCGCCTGGCTGCCAACTTTCCATTCTGCGTAAGAAGCGATAAAATGCCCGGCCCCTTCATCAAAACCAAGCAACAAATTGGCGGCATCCAAAGCTTCACGCAGGCGTGTATTGGAAGGATTGCCAATACAGGAGCTAAGCCCGGCCCCTGCTGCCATACTGAGGAAGCCGGCGTTCACAAGGTCACGCGCAGGCAGGCCAAAGGAAATATTGGAAAGCCCAATAGTGGTGGCCAGTCCCTCTTTTTTGCACCAGGCAAGGGTTTCCAGGCAGGCAGAAGGCGCGCGGCTGTCAGAAGCGGCCGTAAGGGCCAAAACATCCACCATTATTAAACGGCGTGGGATGTTATATTGGGTGAGTTTTTCAAGTAATACTTCAATTATCGCTATGCGCTCTTTTGCTGTAGCCGGCAAATCGTGGCCTTTCAGAGGCAGCAGAACAAAGGGTGACCCCCAAAGTTTGCAGGCAGGGGCCAGCTTTTCCAACCTGCCTTCTTCCCCGCTTATAGAATTAAGCAGGGCAGAACCAGGGTGCCAGGGTAAAGCCGCAAGAAGCGCATCCGCATTGGAGGAATCCAGACAAAGCGGGGTTTGCACACTTGCCACAAGATGGCTGACCATACGCGGCAAAAAGTCTTCTTCTTTGACATGGCTTGCACCCACATTAACATCCAGCACCTGTGTCCCTGTTTCCACCTGCTCCTGCGCGTATTTAAGGGCAAGATCAAAAGAACCTGCCTGAAATTCCGCGCTCAGCGCTTTTTTTCCTGTGGGGTTAATACGTTCCCCAATAAGGGTTACAGGCATCCCCTGCCCCATACACACCAGCGAAGAGCGGGAGGTAAGAAAGACAATGCCCTCAGGGTGGATGGGTTTAAGAGATATATTTTCCGGCACGCCCTTTAATTCTTCTGCAAGAGCGGCAATATGCTCCGGTGTTGTCCCGCAGCATCCCCCCAGTACCAGCGCCCCTTTATGGGCAAGCTGGGCGGTTTTTTCCGCAAAAGGACGCGGCGCAAGGCGGTATACGGTTTCCCCGTTAATAAGTTCCGGCAAACCTGCATTGGGTTCTGCGTACACAGCACCAGGACTGTAGGCCACAAGTTCTTCCACAATAGTCAGCATTTGCTCAGGGCCCAAACCGCAGTTTACGCCAATGGCGTCTACGCCCATATTCGCCATAGTAGCCGCAAAAATAGCAGGTGTACTGCCTGTGAGGGAACGGCCGCCTTCAAATGTCATAGAGGCAAAAATGGGCAAATCTGTTTCCATACGCACAGCTGCAACAGCTATGCGTGTTTCCGCAAGGTCAAACTGGGTTTCAATAAAAATAGCGTCCACCCCACCTGCCACAAGACCAGCCACCTGCTCCCTAAGGGCGGCAAGTAAGGCTTCCGGCTTTATATCCCCCAAGGGTTCAACAAAATGCCCCACAGGGCCAATATCCCCTGCCACAAAAAGCGGCTGCTTTACAGCAGAAGCAATCCCTTTTACGGCTGCGCGGGCATTTTCTGCCATGGCTTTATTAAAATCAAAAGCCCGCAGTGTATCCGGCAGTTTATAAACACTGCCACCAAATGTGGGGGTAAGCAGTATATTGGCCCCTGCCCTTGCATACGCTTCGTGCACAGCACGCGGGATATCCGGCCGCTCCAGACAAAAAAGAGCAGGGTTTACACCGGCAGGCATACCATGCGCCTGCAGCATAGTGCCTGTAGCACCATCAATAAGCAGGCGTTTTTTTTGAGCAAGAGCAGAACGTATATCCACAGAAACCTCGTTGGAAAAGCGGGAAAAAAAATCATGGCCAGAACACGGGCCACCTGCCGGCTAAACAACATCCACACACAGCAGAAGGCAAAAAAAGCCCTTTTTGCATGCTGGTGTTTTTTTAAAACATTGTGTAGGATACCTCAAACACAGTGGCCCAGCGCCTTAACATATATGGTAAAATTTATGAATAATCAAACCTTAGTTGATACCCCTGCTGATATTTTTTTGGACGATACGTCCGCTTCCCCTGAAGAAGAGAATGAACAGGCGGAAGTGATTGATGTTCTTCCTGATTCCATAGAAGAAGACAGTATACCTGACCTTCTGGACCTTTCTTTTGACCCGTTTTTTGACACAGAATACCACGAAAGCCCCAAGGCTCTCTCCAGCTTTTCTTACGCAGATTCCACCCTGCCTGTTCCCAGCCCCAGCCACCTTCCTTCCCCCCAAATAAAAGACAACCTGCATTTGTATCTGCGCGAAGTAAGTAAGTTTCCTTTATTAACCCCTGAAGAAGAACTTGAACTTACGCATAAAGTGCGTGATACAAATGACCCAGATGCGGCGTTTCGTATTATTTCTTCCCATTTACGCCTTGTTGTAAAGATTGCCATGGATTTTCAGCGCAAATGGATGCAAAATGTGCTGGATCTTATACAGGAAGGCAATGTGGGCCTTATGCGCGCGGTGAATAAATTTGACCCGGATAAAGGCATTAAGTTTTCGTATTACGCCACTTTTTGGATTAAAGCCTATATCCTTAAATTTATTATGGATAACTGGCGCATGGTAAAAATTGGCACCACCCAGGCCCAACGCAAGCTTTTTTATAATTTGAATAAGGAAAGGCAAAAGCTTATAGCAGAAGGTTTTGACCCGGATGCTGCCATGCTTTCCGAGCGCCTTGGCGTAACAGAAGAACAGGTTATTGAAATGCAGCAACGCCTGGACACAGGGGATGTTTCGCTTGATATGCCCATGAATGAAGAAGGTTCTTCCACCCGCATGGATATATTGCCTGCTCTTGGCCCCGGGCTGGAAGACAGTATCGCCAGCAGTGAAATAGCCGGCCTTGTGCGTGATGGCGTCAAAGACCTTATGCCCTCCCTTTCCGAAAAAGAATTGTATATTCTGGAACACCGCCTTTTAACCGATGACCCTGTCACCTTGCGTGAAATAGGGGAAAAATATAAAGTAACACGAGAACGGATACGCCAACTGGAGGCGCGGCTTTTACAAAAACTGCGCGTTCAATTAAGCGGGGAACTCAAAGATTTTTCTGAAGATTGGATCCAGGAAGAGTAAAAACCATGTATAAACGCGCCTCTGTCCTTGCGCCCATTAAGCGTGCTGTGCCGCTCACCTGCCTGCTTCTGCTTATAAGTTGCGCCCCTCAATCGCCCATTTTCCCTGTTTTGGAAGCCCCTGCCCAGCTTTCTTCCAAAGGGGAAAACACCATGGCGTACCTGTTTCTGGAAAAAGCCATGCGTGACAATGACATTAGCATGGTCACAGCCGCAAGCCAGACTCTTTTAACTAATACCCAAAGCGCCCTGCCCCTTATTGAGGCAGGCGGCTGGTTTTTAAGCAATCGCCACATGGACCAGGCCCACGTTTTTCTTGCGCAGGCCGTAAAACTTTTCCCGGAAGATATTAATTTACAGCTTTTGTATATGGAAATTCTTCTGGAAGCAGGCCAGCCGGCAGAAGCAGTGGCGCTTTTCCGTCAGTTTGCCCAAAGCAGACAGGATGACCCCATTGTCCAACTGGAGCTTGCCCTTTTATACCTGAAGGCAGATATGCCCCATGAGTCTCTGGCTGTGTTTAAGTCCATCCCAACTGCGGCCCAAAACCCCACAGTTTTGTATTACCATTCACAGGCAGCGCTGGCTACAGGCAATATAGACGCCGCCGCAAAGCTTTTACGCAAAGCTATTGATTTATCACCCGATTTTTTGGAAGCCATTTACGAACTGGCCCTTCTGGAAATGCAACAAAAGAATTACGAAGAAAGCAAAAAGCTTTTTACAGAACTTTTACGCTTTGACGAAACCAACCAGGACATCCTGATGCGCCTTATGCAGATTGCCGTTTTGCGCGGTAACCCGCAGGAAGCCTATGATATTGCCCTTACCCAGCAGGATTCCCTTGTTTTTATTCTTTCCGCAGCCACCATGTTTTTAGACCAGGGCCGTTACGACCTTGCAGAAAGCCTTATTAATCTTGTGGGCGAAGATGCCCCGGAAGATATGCTTTTTTATAAGGCCGCACTTGCCTATGAGGGCCGTAAAGACTTTGTCACCAGCCTTTCCCTTTTAGGGCAAATCCCGTCTAACCACAAATTTTATGAGCAGGCCCTGCGCCTTTCTGCCCAAATTGCTTTTGAACAGGGTAATTACGAAGACACCCTGGATGTGGCAGACCGCGCCCTGCTTGACTTCCCGGAAGATAAAGACTTCCATTACCTGCGCCTTGAGTCCCTGTTTAACCTGAACCGTCTGCCAGAAGGCCTTAAACAGGCGCAAACCATGCGCAAACTCTGGCCGGACGATATGGACATTGCCTACCAGTACGGCTTTTTTCTGGATATGACAGGGGAGAAAAAGCAGGCGCAGGAAGTGATGGAAGAAATTCTCCTTTCTGACCCAGACTACCCCTCTGCCCTCAATTACGTTGGGTACACCCTTGCGGACGAAAACAGGGATCTGGAGCGCGCCCTTTCCCTTATCCAGCGCGCCATTACCCTTGCGCCTGAAGCCGGGTACATACATGATTCCCTCGCATGGGTACAATACCGCCTTGGGCAATACCCGGAAGCCTGGCAAAGTATACAGGCTGCCATTGAGCTTACCAGACGTAACACAGGTATTAACCAGGAAGAAGCCACCATATACGAACACGCGGGGGATATTGCCACCGCCCTTGGTAACAAAGCGGAAGCCAAAAAAGCCTATACCCGCGCCCTGGAACTAAACCCCGAAAACCCGCAAGAACTGCAGAAAAAACTGACCCGATAACCTCTTCTGCCTGTGAGAAACCCTATGCGTATACCCCATTTCCCCCATAAAGCCTTACATTTTTTAGCCTTGCCCCTTTGCCTTTTGTTTACGGCCTGCGCCACCACCACGCCCACTCCTCTTGAAACACCCTCCCAAAGCCTTTGGGATACATACACAGCAGAACAAAATGCCCTGTTTGTGGAAGCAGAACCCTTCCGCCTTTCCGGTAGCCTGCGTTTTGGCCCGGAAGAAGACACAAGGCGTGTTACCTATATTCTGTGGGGCAATGGCGGCCACGGCCTGCGCCTTGACGTACAGGCCGGAGTTGGCGCCAGCGCCGCCAAAGTACAACTCAGCAACGCCGGCCTTCTTATCTACCTGCCGCAGGAAAACACCGCCTATCTTGCCATGGAAAACCAGGCCCAGGCTCTGGAAACCTTAGGCATCCAACTGCCTGTTTCCCTTAACGAACTTGCCCTCTTTTTGCGTGGTCACAGCCTGCGCGCCCTGGAAATAACGTTGGACGAATCCTCCCCCCTCCAGCCTAAAAGTGCCCTTACTACCCCAAATGGTGTTGTGTACACCCTTGGCTCAGGGAATAAACAAATCCTTTTGGAACTTTCCCCCTTTGCCAAACCCCTTAGCCTTGCTTTTAACGATGGCTGGAAACTGAACTTCCGCCTGGATGAACAACAGGCCATCAGCCGCGTTGACGGACAAAATACCAATGGCTATTCCCTTATTCTGCTTATCAAAGAAAACCAGAATCCCCAGCCTTTTAGCCAAGAACAACTGGCCCTTGCCGTACCCCGCGACGCCATGGTGTATCTCTTGGATAAACCCATCCAGCAAGCCGCACAGCCTTAATCCTGGAACAATTCCAAACGTACAGGGTGCTGGTCAAATCAAACATACAGAGCCATAAAAGCCGGTTGCCCCTGTTTAAAAGGAAACTCCTATGGAATTTTTTTCAAAAGACCTTTCCCCTGTTGCCCTTCTGCATGTCCTTTACATGGGCTTTTTTGT
>CAZJOG010000128.1:0-7337 GCA_964547565.1 uncultured Desulfovibrionaceae bacterium | reverse complement strand
CTATGATGCTGCGTGCGCCTGGTATTAAATCCGGGCAGCGCATTAAAAGCTTTGTGCAATCCGTAGACGTGGCCCCCACAGTCTGCGACTGGCTGGGCATTGGGGTGCACCCCGACATGCAGGGTTTTTCTCTTTTGCCTCTGGCACGGGGCGATGTGCAAAAAGTACGTGAATTTGCCATAGCCGGTTACTATAAGTATTCCTGGTCCATTATTACAGAAGAATATTCGTATATCACATGGCTTAAAAAGCAGGAAGAAAATGTTTCCAATGATATGTACAATGTCCACTACCAGCAAAAAATCAGCACAGATTCAGAAGAAGTGCAACGCCATAAAGCGGCTGTCAGCATTGATGGGGAAGAACAGTGGACATGCACCCCTGCCAGCAGTACAGAAGTACCAGAGGAAGACGAACTGTATAACCGCAAAAATGACCCCTTCCAGCTGCACAATATTATCAAAGAGCAGCCGGAAAAAGCCCAGGAACTGAATAAAGTCCTCCGTGCTTACATCAACACCCTGCGTGCCTCGTAAAAAGGAGCATCTATGAGAAAAAATGCTATTGTTGTGATGTTTGATAGCCTCCAGCGCACCTATCTGGGTTGCTATGGAAACACATGGATTAAAACCCCTCATTTTGATCGTTTTGCACGCGAGGGGGTAACATTTGAAAACTGTTATATAGAGGGTGTCCCCACTGTACCCTGCCGCCGCGCCATGCACACCGGGCGTTACACCCTGCCAAAAGCAGGCTGGGTGGCCCTTTCCATGGAAGACACCACCATAGCGGACCTGTGCTGGGGCCGTCCTATAGACACATCTATTGTGTTTGACTGCCCCATGTACCGCCTGCCCAAGTTTGGTTATACCCGTGGGTTTGACAAAGTATGCTTTTTGCATGGCCATGAAGGTGACCACTATTATTACAGCCAGGATCCTCTGCTCCACAAAAGTATCCACAACTACCATGAAGACAAAATGCTTCAGCAACCCAAAGAAGTGGCTGGCCCACTTATGTTTGAAACAACCTGCTACCTTACGGAAACACAGTATTGGAAAAGTGTTGAAGACCAGCGCGTTGTAAAAGTAATGGATAAAGCATGCCAATACTTGCGCCAGGTGGACAGGAACAAACAGTTTTATCTGTGGATAGACAGTTTTGATCCGCATGAACCATGGGATGTCCCAAGTGTTTTACACGATGGAATACCCAGCATGTATGACCCTGGATACAAAGGGAAACATCAGTTCCTGCCATTGCAGTGTGAAGTGCGTGAGTTTTATACAGAAGAAGAACTGCACCACATCCGTATGCTGTACGCAGAAAAAGTCACAATATGCGATACCTATTTTGGCAAACTGCTGGACTGCATCCGAGAACTCGGGCTTGAGGAAAACACCCTGATGATGGTGGTTTCTGACCATGGCGAACCTATGGGCAATGGGGAACACGGGCATGGCATTATGCGTAAATGCCGCCCCTGGCCGTATGAAGAACTTGTACACGCCCCTATGTGGCTTCGGGCTCCAGGTGTAAAGGCCGGGCAACGTATCAAGGCTTTTGTGCAATCTGTTGATGTGGCGCCAACTGTTTGCGACTGGCTGGGCATTGGCGTCCACCCAGATATGCAGGGTAAATCTCTTCTGCCACTTGTACACGGGGAAGTAGAAAAAGTGCGCGACTTTGCTATAGCCGGTTACCATAAATACTCCTGGGCGCTTTATACCCACGAGTGGTCGTATATCCACTGGACACGCAAACAGCCGGCCACCGTCAATGAAGCCCGCCATGGTATTTATGCGGCTGCCATGCAGGAAACATCCAAACACCTGGTGATGTCTTCCCAGGAAAAATATATAGAAGATGAAGACGCCATCAAACGCCATACAGAAGCCGCCACACTGGATGGCGAAGACCAGTGGACCTGCACCCCAGGCTCTGTCGCTTCCGTACCAGAGCTTGATGAACTGTACAATATGAAAGCCGATCCCTTCCAGCTCCATAATGTTATCAAGGACTACCCCGAAGAAGCGGCAAACCTCCTGCAAACCCTGCGCGGCTATATGAGCGGATTAAACGCATGCTAATATATCCCCATGCAGACAGGGGCATAAAAAATCCGTAACTTTTTACTTTCAGCCGGGGGAGCATATCCTCCGGCTGAAAAAATTGTATAGCCACTACCCAACACAGGTATTTTGTATCGCAAAACTTTTCAGCTCAAGAAAAATCACAAAATACAACTTTAAGGAAAATTAAAAGCACAAAAAAGCCTTTGCAGTTTTACCCGCAAAGGCTTAATTTTTTGTGGCTCCCCGAGACGGACTTGAACCGCCAACCTAGTGATTAACAGTCACCAAATCTATAACTTAACATATTGAAATAAAAATAAAAATGCTTTAATTGTATGTGCAAAGCTGTTCATTTTATGACCAAAAAATGCCCTCTCGTATGACCAAAATTGTATGACCACCCCGGCTTAGACCGGGGATTTTTTTGTTTAAGCTACTGAATAAAACATTGTATTTCAATAGATTACTTAATGCATTCTGACGGTATCCTAAAGGAGAAACCTCGGAAGATTTCGTGCGACGTTATTTTTTGCTATCCACACAAATAACAATGTTCCCAAATTTAGTTTTATTTAAAAAAATATTCTCCTTTTTCGCTATTGACAGTATTACAAATTTAACGTTATTCTGATCTCATCGGAACATGAGAGGAGGAAGTATGAAAAAGTTACTTAGAAAAGATACGATTAATGAGTTGAGCAAACTCCTTGAAACCTTAGGAGCCGCTACTTGTACAGAGCAATTGCCTACCACTATTCGTATGTATGAGCTTTTATCGAGCCAACTGCAAGAATATTTTAAAACTTCTTCCGATGTTATTCGCTATTACCTTCAAGAAGAGAAACAGCCAGAAGCATACTTAGCCAAGCTTCTTAATAGCCGAAGCCGAGCAAGCGAAATTTTAAATGATAAGCGCTTACCAACTCTTTCTGATATAAAAATTCTTACGCAGCATCTTGGCATTCCTGCAGCGCTTCTACTCCTAGAAGGAAAGCCACTGCCAAGTGAATCAGTGGATTTTAAACGAGTTGTTGCTGAAATGAAAAAACGGGGTTGGGTGTCAAGCTCAAAGAGTACCACTCCGCAAGAAGTCATGGAAACATTGTGCCAAGAAGCGGGCTATTCTTTAGAGGCAAGTCAAGCAGCTTGTTTTAGGCAACTTCCTCGGAAAAATGCTAAAACGGACACAGTTGCTTTACAGGCATGGTTACTGAAGGCCAGAATTGAGGCAAGAAAAGTTACAAATATTGCTGAGTATTCACCTGAAAAAATAAATCAGCCTTTTATTACTCAAATAGTTCAAGATCTTAGCACTAATCCACATGGAGCTTCTTCGGTGCAAAAATACTTAGCTAGCTATGGTATTTGTTTTATTGTCTTACCACACCTTAAAGGTACCCATTTGGATGGCGCTGTCTTCTTTTTAGAGACAGGAGTGCCTGTGATTGTCGCCACAATTCGCTATGATAGAACAGATAATTTTTGGTATGTATTGTCCCACGAGCTTGCCCATTTAGCACTGAACCATCTTGCTGAAGAAACGACAATATTTGATGATTTGGATTTATCAGCCATTGGCGAAAAAGAAATTGAAGCTGACAGCTTTGCACGCGAAGCTCTGATCCCCAGAAACTATTGGGACGCATTCTCCAAAGAATACTGCCGGGCAAATGATATTTTCAACTTGGCTTTTACCCTTCGGATTAACCCTGCAATTGTTGCAGGCCGTATCCGATTTGAAAACAGAGACTACCGCCAATTTACCGCACTGGTTGGGCATGGTGAAGTTAGGCGCGAGTTTCCAGAGGTGTTTAAAAATGCTACTGCATAAAATTTTAAACGAGTAGGGCATCCGCTCACAACGTGGTGACAGGATGCCCTGACTCAAAATCATTTCAACTAAATGATTCAAGGTCGCGCTTAAATCATTAGCGCTGTTTTGGTTTTTTGTCAAGCCTATTGCCACAAGCCCTTTAGGTGGTTCCTTATGGATCAATCTACAGTTAAACCCGTGGCAAATGCAACCCCTGATGGAAACTTTGTGTGCGTGAAAGAGTACACAAATCGCTGGGGAAAACTGATGAAAGCTGAAGATTATGGAAAAAAGGCTTTTTGTTTTTTTATTAAAAAGGGAAAACGTAAGTAACCATAGCCAGCAGTCAGTAAAACAAAAAACCGCATAATACGTTATGCAAACTTGTGTGCATCGTGTACACACCCAAATCCCCGCCTTTGAGCGGGGATTTTTTTGTTTAAGTTACATGACAACAAAAACATTCCATGCTATCCAAATCACATGCGAACCTTACTCTACTTCCTCTTCCTGTTCGTCCCTGGTTACGCCTATGCCTGGCCCGCAACTGTGCTTTCCGTCTCAGACGGCGACACGGTTATTGTTGCCCCAGCAGGTGATTCAAGCACACCCATTTCCATTCGCCTTTACGGCATTGACGCCCCAGAATATGGGCAACCGGACGGAGAAAAGGCTAAGCAAGCGCTTGAAGCCCTTTTGCCACTGGAAGCTCTAACGGAAATCATTCCTTTTGATACGGACAAATACGGGCGCATAGTTGCTCTTATCATGTACAATGGCCATAGCGTCAATGCACAAATGCTGGCGCAGGGGCAAGCGTGGTTTTACCCGCAATATTGCCGTGCCCGTTTTTGCAATGACTGGCGTAAGCTGGAAAAGCAGGCACGGAAAAATAAGGCTGGCTTATGGGAAACCCCTGACGCGATTCCCCCTTGGGAGTGGAGGAAAAAGGAGTAAGATTAGAAACCTTGCGGTAAATATTTTGCTTGGAATTGACTTTAAGTTGTCAAGCCATTGACACCCTTATTGATGTGAAATTTTTTGTTGACGATTAAGCACAAGTTGTTTAATTTTAAAGAAATTTCTCGCAAGAAATAAGAATCTAATCTGATTTTTATATGATTGGCGTTAAATAAGGATGGGCAGTCAAAGGAGCGTCAAACCTCATGGGACAGCAAAAGACTAAACGACCTTACGGCAAGTCTACATTGAAGGACTTGCGTCAAGCCTTTGAGGCAAACCGAGAAAGCAAAAAAGAGTTGCGGGTAATTATTAAAGAACTTAAGCTTAGGGCAACCCCTAGAGCGATTCAACTACAAGAAGAGATAAAAAAACAAGTTGCTATTCTCTCAGAGAAAAAAGACACGCCTATGGAGCAATTAACCCTTGTGGAAAAAAAAGTACTTCCTACACGTAAAAAACGCACCCCTAAACAAGAACAATTGCCGCTATTTGATATAAAAGCGTATGAAAAAATGAACAAAAAGCAAAAAAGCTTTAATGATATGACAAATGATGAAGACGAGGAAGAAGTATTATTGCCTCAGGATACTGTAGAAAATTTAGCCACTCCTCAAAATGATAACTATACTCTTGTGAAGCGATTTATAACAAAATTTAACAGCTTTTTTTCTTTTGATAAACTATAAACTATGAGGAATGATATGCCAGCCACTCTTAGCCCCATTTTAAAAGCTGCAAAAGAAATTTTAGAGACTGCTGGTAGAAAAGGTTTGCATATAGATCAAATTACCGATTTAGCTGTTGCACAGCATAATAACCTCGGCTTATCCCCAGAAAATTTTAAGAAAAAAGTGCAGGCCGCTCTTTTAGCAAACACAAAACTTAAAGCAACAAACCCAACTTTTGCACAGGTAAAGTGGGATACTGGCGCACGTAAGGGTAAACCTCGTCAAGGGTGGTACAGGTTAAAAGAACAACGCATACTACCTGCTCCCTCAACAATTTCTACTCCGCAAGTGCCAACTGCTTTCTTTGGAAAAGCAGGAGAGTATGCAGTGATGAGCGAACTTTTGTTCTGGGGATATAACGCTTCTATCATGACAGTTGATGATGGCATTGACATTGTGGCAAACAGGGACAGTAAATTTTTTCACATCCAGGTTAAAACATCTGGCAAAAATACGGGTGGCAAATTTCATTTTCATATAAGCAATGTATCTTTTAAGAAATATCATAGCTCTCATGTTTTTTATGTTTTTGTACTGCGTAGTGACACTTCTAATGAGTACATTATTATTCCAAGTGTCCAAATTGCTATCTATTTAAAAACCCATACTGCTTCAGACAGTAAAGACCTTTCACTTACAATAACCCGCGATGACAAGAAAACTAAGTATCTTTTAAATGGAGAGCATGATATTACAGCATGTTACGGCAGGTTTGGGGATATAATAAAATAGCCCTTGACTTTTCTCGCATTCCATGCATAACTGTAATCACGGTGCTTCAAAACACCCAAAGGCGGAAACGCCACCCGACAGTTAGGCCTTTTTTTATGCCCAAATTCCGCTTGTCAAGTCTTGCGCGTGTTTTAGGGCATGGTAAAATATCTATAAGTGCCGGGTGTGGGCAAAATACAATACCTGAAAAGGGAAATAACCCGCAGTTCCTTTGACTGTTTTGAGCACCCGGCACCTCTCACTGGGAGAGGTGCTCTTGTGAACCTCAAAAGTTCCAAAGGAGCACACAATGACCGACCTTATTCCTACCGTGGCCTTGGTAAATGGTACACCCCGTGCCTTATCTACTGACATTGCCCAAGTTTTTGGAAAGCCGCACAAAGACGTACTGAATGTTATTCGCCGTATTCTTGTTGACCTTGAACAAGATTTCAACGAGCGAAATTTTTCGCCCGTCGAATATATCGATGAAAAAGGGGAAAAACGCCCCGCCTACTCCCTGACCCGCGACGCCTTTCTCTCGTTGTTATGGGCTTCACGGGTAAAGCCGCTCTTGCATGGAAAGTAAAATTTATTGAAGCCTTTAACGCAATGGAAGCAGCACTGAAAGAAAAGGAAGCAAAAAAAGCCAAGCAGCAATCCCACCTCAAGCCCACTCTTCTCGAAAGCCTCCAGCTTTCCCCTTGGGACAAGATCACCCTTGGTAAGCAAGCATGTACGCTTTTGGAAGACCCAAGCATAGGCCCGCATACCAGAGAAAGCCTGTTGCTTAAACTGCGCTACACAAAAGCCATACAGGACGTGCAAAGGCTTGCAAAGGATTTAAGCGCAGACCTTTTGAAAACCACATCTTGCTCCATTGGTCAAACACGAGTCAGCGTACAGCAAAACCGCGCAGTATCGTCAGATTCCTTCATAGAAACTTTGTGTGATGACCAGTACAGACTTCTTGAACTGGGAATGGAGTTTAACCGCATTGCCTTCAGAGCCTTGAATACCGGTATCTGCATGGCGGCTATGCAAAAG
>CAZJOG010000127.1:0-7352 GCA_964547565.1 uncultured Desulfovibrionaceae bacterium | reverse complement strand
CGCTTGTTGAGCAATTAGAGTGGCTGACCCAAGTGTTTACCGCATACTCGTACGAGGAAAGTCGCCAGCCTGCTCGTCTTTTGCCGCGCCGCACCTTACAGGCGGACTATTCCCTGTTGGGCGATGATGCCACGGGCATGGATGCCTATTTGTACACGCACTTCCTTACCGCCTACAAAGTGCCTTTTTACCCTGTGGAGCAAGAGATTGCAGAGGTGACAGAAGGCGCAAAGGCCATTCCTTGCCAGACAACTGGGCGTGGTTTTGCGGTGGGAGATGTGGCTTTTCTTATGGATAATGCAGGCAGCGAGCCTATAGAAATTACCGCTGTCGAAAGCAAAAGCATACGCCTAAAAGACGCCGTTCTGCGTCATTACACAAAGGCAACACTTGTGCCAGCTCTTACCTGTTTTATTGATGGAGCAGCTCAGCGTTCCGACACCTACGCCCGTTTTGCAGACTTTTCGCTTACATTCCGCACAGAGCTTTCAGATGTGCCTGTGCCTGCCAAAAACTGGTTGCAATATAATGGCGTGGATGTATGTGAGTGGCCGCTTATTTTAGAAGGCGACACATATACCCGCGAGCTTTCCCGCCCCTATATTTTGCTGGATAATGGCACAAGCCCTGTGCAGATGGTGCATTCCCGCCCTTATACCACACAAAGCCAGAGCGTGAAAATCTACACGCAAACACATTTAGAGTATGTGGATGCGCTTGCTTTTGTGTACGCAAGGCAAGGTATGGTGAACCCATTTTGGGCAAGCACAAGGCGGCAGGATTTTGTGCCACTTACAGACTACGCCGAAAGCAGCATGTTTTTAGAGGTAGCTGGCTATGTATTTGGGGAGAATTACAATTTTTCCGGCACCATGCGTAACCGCTTGCGCATTGAGCTTGCAGGCGGGTCTGAGGTTCTTGTGCGCGTAACTGGTGCAGAAAAACAGGGGAAAAACACACGGCTTGCTTTGGAAACCCCATTATCTGAAAAGGCTATTCTCAAAGAAGCGTTTTTGCGCATAAGCTTTGTTTCTCAGTACCGTTTAGCCAGTGATATCGTGACTATACGCCACTACAGTGCGGAACAGCGGGAAATTGCGTTTGACATTGAGGAGGTGGCAGGATGAGCTTACTTGACTATTTACGCGCAAAGCCGCGCATAGAGTTGTATGAGTTTACATGCGGGCAAACACAATACCTGTATGCATCTGGAACGGAACCCATTGCGTTTGCAGGTAAAACCTACAAGCCAGAATTTATCACACGCTCGGATTTATCCTCCTCCCCCGATATTGCCAAGGACGTTTTGACCATAACCCTGCACCCGGACAGTAAATTGGCACAAGATTTGTTTGTAGGTATGCCAGACAATGCAACACGGCTTGTTATATACGCGGGTAATTATGCAGGCAGCTACAGCCAGATATGGCAGGGATTTATAACAGGTGTGCATTTTAGCTATTCTAACAGCTCGTATGTATGCGAATTGTCTTTAGAGACTATAGCCAGTCGCATGGAAAGACAGGGTCTTGTACGCAACTATCAAATAGCATGTCCTCTTGTGCTGTATTCTGCACTTTGCGGAGCAAATAGAAGTGCAGCAAGGGTTACAGAAAAAGTGGCAGAAAGCTCTGCGTATACATTGAATATGCAAAATTCTTACGCAGCAAACATGTTTGCTGGTGGTGAAGTAACAAGCCAGGATATGCGTATACGCCGCTTTATTATCCAAAGCAGTGGGCGCACTATTACCACAGACAGACCGCATAGCTTTAAGGTGGGCGAGGCCATACATGTAACAAAAGGCTGCGATAAGACATGGAAAACATGCGTGGAGCGCTTCAATAATGGCATAAACTATGGTGGTCATAGATGGATACCCCTTGTTGACCCGTTTACCAGCACAATAGGATAAAATTATGTTCACCACATGGCTTATTAATCTCCTTGTATCCTTGCTCCTTAGTGCTCTTTTTGCGGTGATATCCATGCTTATTGCGCCGCCACAAAAGCCGCAAAAGCCTGCCATACCAGACCCTGGCACTCAAAACCCGCCAGCCGCCAAGGAAGGCATACCTATACCCCACATGCGCGGTACACGCTGGATGGGGGTAAATTGTCTGCATTGGAAGCCTGAAGGTTCAACTCCCATTATCTTCACCCAAAAAGTGAAAGGAGGTAAATAGTGGACACTATCAATGTATTACCGTGCGATTTACACCACAGGGGCAAGTATTTATGCCGTGAAGGTATGGAAAATTTTTGCACGCGCTTTGGTTTGGATGTGGAGCGTCTTGTTGCTGGCGGTTATACAGTGGAAGAGTTGGAAGCTACAGAGCAACACTTAGCGCTGGAAGCAGCGCGTAATGCACGGGAACGGGTGCGACAAGAAAGCGTAGAGCAAGAGGGCAGGTGCTGATATGGGCGGCGGTGGAAGTAAAACAATAAGCCAGACAATAGGCTACCGTTATTATATGAGCGGCGTTTTTGGCATTTGCCTGAAGGCCGATAAACTGCTGAAAATTGTCTATGGCGACCGTGTGGCTTGGACGGGCAGTGCGGCAGACACTGAGTTTACGGTGAGCGCCTATAACCTGTACGGCGGTGACGCCACAAGCGGTGCTGGCGGCCTGCAAGGGCAGTTTTACCTTGCCCTTGGCAAAACTACACAAATGGCCAATAGGATAATGAAGCGTCTAATGGGCGATGATGTGTACGCGCACCGCGGTCTTGTAACGCTTACTATGGATAAAAGCTATGTTTCTGCTTTTTCGCCTATGTTTCGCTCTGTAAGCTGTCTTATGCAACATACCAGTTATGATTGGTATGCCGCAAAAGCGGTTATTGCAGGCAGCCAGATAAACCCCGCACATGAAATACGCGATGCCCTTATTAACCCCATGCTTGGCGGGCAGTATACGCCAGATGATATTGACAATGCCAGTTTTATGGCAGCGGCAGATACGCTTTTTGCAGAGAATTTTGGTTTATCGCCACGCTGGGACAATACGGATAAAACAGAAACCTATATACAAAGCCTGCTTATGCACATAAATGGCATTAGGGTAAAAGACAGATTAACGGGTAAAA
The DNA here is from genome assembly GCA_964547565.1 of uncultured Desulfovibrionaceae bacterium. GTDB lineage: Bacteria > Desulfobacterota > Desulfovibrionia > Desulfovibrionales > Desulfovibrionaceae > CAZPTC01. Next base: position 4,262 of record CAZJOG010000127.1, on the reverse strand, counting down.
TAAAACTAAAGCTTTTGCGCTCTGATTACAATGTGGACAATCTGCCAGTAGTGGGGCCCGGTGTATTTTCGCGTGTGGAAAATATCGCCGCTATTGCTGTAGATAGCATGGTCAATAAAATCACCTTGAAGTATGTCAAAATGACAGAAAATGGGGAAGAAGTGGCCAGTATTTCCCAAGAAAATACAGCTAATATTGACGCGCAAAATGGCAGGATAAACAGTATTGAGCTAACGTATGCGCATTTAACAGATGCCATACCAGACCTTGCCCCGCGTATACTTTCCCGTGAGTTACAAAGCAGAAGCCGCCCTTTACGCAGTCTAACCCTTGCAGGAGGGGAAGGCCTTGCCGTGTATGAAGAAGGGGATGTATTTGCGCTTTCGTGGCCAGAAAAAGGCATAGAAAAGCTTGTGCTGCGTGTGCTTTCCACTAACAGGGGGACTTTGGATAACAGCGAGATAACCTTGGCCTGTGTGGAGGACGTTTTTGGGGTAGATTTATCCAGCATAGTGGCCTCCCCCCCACAAAGCGAGTGGGATAACGGACTTACTGCGCCCGTTGTGCCTTCTGTTTTTTGTGTGTTTGAAATGCCACTGTATATGCTTATAGCAGAGCTTGGGTACGATAGTGCAGAAACGCTTGCAAGCACACGCCCCCAAGGTATTGCGGGTTCACTTGCAGCAAGCCCTTCTTCCGTGCAGCGCGGCTATACCCTTATGTACAATGGCACCAATGGCTGGCAGGCAGAGGATGATTGCCTGTTTAATCAAGTGGTGGTACTGCCAGATGGCCTTTCTGCCACAGCCACAAGTATAGCGGCGGATACCAGCGGCCTTCTGCTCCTAAAGGGAAGCCTGCTGCTTATTGAAAATGGCCTTACTCAGGAATGGGTCCGGGTGGTGAGTTATAGCGCCTCTGGCATAACCATTAACAGGGGTATGCTTGATACAGTGCCCCGCGCATGGGGTGCAGGCAGCCGCGTGTGGTTCCCGTCGCAAACAGGTTTTGGGGTGTGCGATGTGCAAACTAATTCCGGCAGCCGCCTTAATTTTGTGCAGGCAACGCATGGGCCAATGGGGCAGGTAACACCTACAACAGCCGCGCAAGTTGGCGTGACAATGGCGGCACGATATTTGCGCCCTTACCCGCCAGCATATTTGCAAATAAATGGCGGCTATTTGAAAAACTCCATTGGCAAAGCGGATTTACTTACCCTTGCATGGAGACACAGGGATAGAACCCAGCAAGCGGATATTCTGGTGGAACAAAGTGCCGCCAATATCGGCCCGGAAGCAGAGGTAACATATAACGTGCGCCTGTACGATGAAAAAAACGTGCTTAAGCGAACTGTCACAGGGCTAACTGGCACATCATATACCTGGAATACGGAAGCCGGGGATTGTGGCCTTACTGCTGGGGATGATGTAGTATTGTTGCATTTTGACACGGACTTTGCCGACCAATGTGGGCATACGCTTACTAGTGTTAGTAGCCCAGTTTTTTCTACCACACAAAAAAAATGGGGTGCTGCCTCTCTTTTCTTGAATTCTTCATCCTACCTGCAAAGCAATACTGCGGCAGACCTTAGAATAGATACCACAAGAACATACACTATAGAGTGCTGGGTATACTTTGAAACATTAAGTTCTGTTATGGGTATTATAACCATAGGAAATATAAGCGATAATTCCAGTAGGATACAGCTAGATGCTAAACAAGATGGTAGCGTTACACTTTATACAAATGTGGGAAATGCAACATCCGCGGCAGGCGCTATAGTAGCTGGCAACTGGTATCACATTGCCGGATGTTGTAACGCCGGTGCAATGTCACTGTTTATTGACGGTGTTTTGCAAGGCTCTGGAACCATGGCTAGTGCTGATTTATTGGATTCTTCGAGGCTGTACATAGGGGCGGCAAGGAATTCCAATATTATTCGAACACTAAACGGTTACATAGACGAAGTGCGCATATCCAAAGTTGCGCGGTACACAGGGAATTTTACGCCACCGGATGCGCCGTTTGTTGCTGAACCCATGGTGCTGAATAATAAAGTGCGTGTTGAACTTGAAGCCGTAAGGGGCGGCTATACCAGCCTGCAGAAATGGGATTGGACTATTGACCGTGTGTAGTTTTAAGGAAAGCCATGTACGAGTACTTTGAAGAAATTTTCAGCAATTTTGACATAAAAGCCATACTTGCTGTGATTGCCAGCTTTTATACAAATTACATGGCGGGAGAGATAAGTTTATTGATAATTTACCTTGGCTTCAATTTTTTGGATTTGTTTTTAGGTACATATCGGGCGATTAAGGAAGGAAGGTTTAGTAGTACTCGCTTTGGACAATGGACGCAAAAGTTTTTAACCCACATGCTTATTATTGTTATGAGTGGTCTGCTCAATTACAGCGTTAATACCGCAACAGATTTTAGAATTCCACTTTTAGACTTTTTCCTTGTGCTTCTTATCGCAACAGAAGGAATTTCAGCAATTAACCACATGCTGCTACTTTCTTGGCCTGTTCCGAAAATTGCTGTCACAATCTTTCAGCATACAAAGAAAGATGCAGAAAACAAAATACACAAGCACCTCAACATTGGCAGGGAAGGAGAAGAGAATGAGACTGATAAACAAGATAATCCTACACTGCGCGGCGACTAAACCAAGCATGGACATTGGCACAAAAGAAATCAGGGAATGGCATTTGGCCAGAGGCTGGGTAGATATTGGGTACCATTTTGTAATACGCCGCAATGGCCTTATAGAACGCGGTAGAGCGTTGGAACAGGTAGGGGCGCACACTACAGGGCATAATGCAGAATCCATTGGCATTTGCCTTGTCGGCGGCATTGATGAGAAAGGGAAGGCCGCAAACAATTTCACCTCTGCCCAATGGGAAAGTGTGGAAAATTTGTTGCTAGAGTTACGGCATCAGTTTCCCAAAGCCACCATACATGGACATAGAGAATTTGCCCCGAAAGATTGCCCTTGCTTTGATGTGCAAAAATATGTGGCTTCCCATCCAGAGCTTACGCTATGAGAAAATTTTTTCTTGCCTCACTTGCCTTCATAATATGCCTGGGTCTTGTATACGCTATACTGGTTCAGACAAAAGAGGCAGGTAAATTGGAGAAGGAACTAGAACAGCAAGCTCTGCTGCTGCATCTTAAGGAAGTACAACGCAACGCGGAAAACGCCGCCTTTGAGATAAGGAGCAAACGCTATGAAGAAACCCTTGCCGATCAGCGAGCGAGAGAAAAAAAACTGGCTCGCACTCTGGAAAAAAACCGTGACAGTTTGGAGTTTGTTATCCCTGTTGATGCTCTCTGCCTGCTCCGCAGCTATGCCGGCCCCTGTGATTGATAGCCGCAAACTTCCTCTAGCTCTACTCGCCCCTCAAGAAATGCCTATACTCATGCCTAATGAAGAAGGAAAAGTGACACTTGGTATGCTGATTGTGCATACCACGTTATTGGAATGTGCCATTATTAATGCCAATGACAATCTAGCAGCTATCGCTATAGCCACAGGACAAGGTGAAACCTGAGCTTTTCATTCCCATATCAACCATACGAAAAAGGCCGCTGGAAACTGAGCGGCCTTTTTATGTTAATCTTTACAAAAATTTTCTAACTACCTGCTTTTTTTGCTTTTATCTATTGACTTCTCTGTAAACAATGGTATAAATAAGACTTGTGAAATCAACAAATTACACTAATTTTTTCATTAAACCTTTAACCTGTCCCGGACGTGCCACAGTCTAGGATGAAGGAGCAAACATCATGCAAATTGTATTAAGCACTTGTAGCAAAGAAAAAATGGGATATGGAGAAAATGCCCCGGCAGACATCCAGGATTACTTAGGGCGTTTGGTTAATGTCCATGCCCGCGTGTACACTGTTGTGCATGTAGAACCCTCTACAAATACATCGGCTAATATGGATGGTTCAATCATTCCCGATGCAGCTAAACTTTATCTTGCAAGCGAAGATGGGGATGAATACGGCCCATACAGTATGTGGCAGGAAGCAAGCCTTATTGCCGCAACTAACCGCACCTGCGTTAATTGGAATTACCGCAAAGACTATAGGCTGGATGAAAAAAACTGCGCAATATTTTTTGAGGAAGCAAAGCAGGCCGAAAACAAGAGACACCAAGCGCGTCATAACGCAGAGGAGCAACGCAAAAAAAATGAAGAATACAATCAGGAGCTTTGGCGGCAACACACACCTGCCTGGGCGCAGGCGTATATTGTGGC
>CAZJOG010000126.1:0-7385 GCA_964547565.1 uncultured Desulfovibrionaceae bacterium | reverse complement strand
TCCCACATAGTGGGAACGCCTATAAAAGTTTTTTGGAGGAGGGTGGAGGGGGTTTGGGGGAGGCGGGAGGCACCTTTTGTTCACAAAAGGGGTCTCCCGCCTCCCCCAAAAATCTCTCCCGCCTCCCCCAAAAGACTCTCAAGGTTTACCAGTGGCCGCCATTGTGGCCGCCTCGGCCGTATCCATTGCCATTATGGGAGTTGCCCATGCCGCGGTGGCCCATGCCCATGCCCATATTACCGGAGGAAAATCCCTGGCTTTCCAGTTTTGTACGGAAGGCTGTATTTTCTTTGTCAAGCTGGGTACGCAGGTTACTCACTTCTTTGGTAAGGGCGCTTATGGTTTCGGGTGTTGTGTTGGGGTTAGAGGAAAGCATACGCAGTTCAAGCATTTTTTCATCCAGCTGGTTACGGATAGGCTGCACGGTGGAAAAGTGTTCTTGTGCCAGAGCGTCCATTTGTGTTTGCTGTTCAGCTGTAAGGTTGACGCCTGTGTAGGAGGAGTTATTGCCGTGGTACCCCATACGGGCTTCTGCGGGGGTAGCGGTGAGAATATTGCCGGCCATAAAGGCGCCTAACGCTAGCATAGGAAGTATGGACTTTTTCATATCAGGTCTCCAGAAAGTGAGTTGAAAGGTTGCAGAACTGTTGGCAGAGGGTTTTGTGTGTTACATCCCGTCTGTGAGCAGAGTATAGCAAGTGCCGTGCCAAAGTTGATTTATGCATCTATTATATTGGAATATAATAATAAAATATTCCAAGATAAAAACGTAGAATGTAAAAAAGGCACGATATGGGTACTTTTGTTACACATGTAACCCCAAGGATGTAACAAAAGGACACAACATGTGTTACTTTGGGGAGCGTAAGTCTGGGTATGCTCTGTTATCAAGGGATGAGGGGAAAGTTCAGGCAATTGGTATGTTTTTTGCTGGTATTATAGGGTAAAGAGGTATATGTTACCTTTTGACACACATTCACGTCTATTTTTGTTTCCAAATTTTAAACAGGATACCCCTATGCCCACATTTTCGCCCACATTACCAAGGCGGTATATGCCCAGATGGCTTTCTGTTATTGCCTGGCTTTTTGTCGTTGGCGCTTTTGGTCTGGTATTTTTTATCCTGTTCAGGGATTACCAGAACAAGCCCACAGAAATGGAAACCCGGGGCAGAATATTACGGGAAAAGGCGGCGGGGCTTATTAACGGCTTTGAGGGGGCGGCGGAAACGGGGCTTGGTTTACGCTGGACGGACGAAGTTTTTCAAATGATTTTGGGCGCAGTAGGCGACAGTAAGGATATTGTGTATCTGGCATTATGCCGCGGCGATGGGAGTGTGATAGGCTCCAGTGAACCCAAATTACTGGGGCAGAGTCTTTTTACGCCGGAGGATACTATTTTGCCAGGCTATGAACCCCAAAGCCGCCTGACGGAGTACACTCCGCCTGAGGGTGGGGAGACCATACCGGTTTTTCAGGTATACCAGGCATTACGGGTAGAAGCTTTTGGTCACCACAGACGCAAAGGTATGGACTCTGAATCTATGCGTAGTATGCATCAGGGAATGACAGGCATGGGTATGGCAGGCATGGGTATGCGTGGCATGTCACCGTTGCCTCAGGCGGGGGATGCATTTGTGTTTTTTGTGGCCTATAATGCGGATAGTATTGAAAATGCCATAGTTATGGACAGGCAGAGGGAGCAAACCTCCTGGATTATTTTGACTTTTATTTTATTTGCAGGCTTTGCGGGTTTTTTGCTTGTACGCAAGTATGAAGAATCCCGCCGGGCAGAGGCGGAAGCCAATGCTTTTTCCGTGGCGCTTATTAAGGCATTACCCGTGGGGATACTGGCAATTGACCAGGAAGGGCATATCCACCATTTTAACCCGGAAGCGGCGCGCCTTACAGGCATACCCACAACAGAGGCAGAAGGTAAAAATGCCCTGGAACTTTTGCCCGCGCTTTTTGATGCTCTGCCCGCCACATGGCAGGAAGAACCCGCCAAACTGGAGACCCGGGTTTTACTGGCAGGCAAACGTATCCCGCTGGAAATAACAACAGCCAGGATGGAAATACCTGTTTTAAAGGGAAAAGACACAGCCCTTGGGCAAACCCTTATTTTGCGGGATTTAGGAGAAATCCGCCGTCTTGAGGCGGAAATCCGCCGGCAGGAGCGTTTGGTTGCATTAGGGAATATGGCGGCAGGGGTGGCGCATGAAATCCGCAATCCACTTGGCACCATTAAGGGACTGGCCCGTTTTTTCCGGGAAGCAAGCCCGCCAGAAAGTGAAGAAGCGCGTGTTGCCCTTATTATGGATAAAGAAGTGGACAGGCTGGACCGTGTAGTGGGCGATTTGCTTACACTTGCCCGTCCGGACGTTTTGAATCTGGCGCCTGTAGATCCCTATACACTGTTCAGCCGCGTGCAAAGTCTGGTGCAGGCAAAGGATACCCCCCTGCAGATGGAATGCGATATCCCCGCACCCTGCCCGCCCATATTGGGGGATACTGACCGCCTTACCCAGGTTTTCTTTAATCTTGCGCTTAATGCGTTGGAAGCGGGGGCAACCCTGTTGCGTATACGCTGGACTATGCCAGAGCACACGGGCGATATGCTGGAAGCAGAGCTGGAAGACAATGGCGCCGGCATGCCCAAAGAAGCGCTGGCGCATATATTCAGCCCGTATTACACCACCAAGGCTTCTGGCACTGGCCTTGGGCTTTCCATTGTGCATAAAATAATAGAAGCCCATGACGGCCAGATAGAGGCGCAAAGCAGCCAGACAGCGCCTTCTTTTACCCGTTTTACAATACGCCTGCCTCTCTGGCATGAAAAAAACAATTAACGCAGAGATTTATATGGAACGTAATACCTTACTTATTGTGGACGATGACGATGGCCACCGCCTTATGCTGGATACCTTATTAAAACGCTGGGGATTCACCACAACGCTTGCGCAAAATGGATTGCAGGCTGTAGAGCTGGCAAAAGAAGCCCCTTTTGACGCAATCCTGATGGATATGCGTATGCCGGACATGGACGGCATGACCGCGCTTTCCACCATAAAAGCCTATAACCCTGCCATCCCTGTTATTATTATGACCGCGTATTCCGCTGTGGAAAACGCCATTGACGCCATGAAAGCAGGCGCGTATGATTACCTGACCAAACCATTAGATTTTGACAAACTCAAAATCACACTGAACCGCGCCATAGAACATTCCGCGCTTATTGAAGAAAACACACGCCTGAAAGCCCAAATTGGGGAATTACCCGGCATACGCCCCCGCATACTGGGCAGCAGCCCCAAAATGCAACGCCTTTTAGAGCTTATCCGCACAGTTGCCCCTTCTGACACAACCGTGCTGATTTATGGGAAGTCTGGCACAGGCAAGGAGCTTGTGGCCCGCGCCCTGCATGAAGCAAGCCCGCGTTCTTCCGGCCCGTGGATAGCGGTAAACTGCGCGGCTCTTTCCGAAAATTTGCTGGAGAGCGAACTTTTTGGGCATGAAAAAGGGGCATTCACAGGGGCAGAAAAACGGCGGGAAGGCCGTTTTATGCAGGCAAACGGCGGCACACTTTTTCTGGATGAAATTGGGGAAATAAGCCAGCTTATGCAGGTAAAACTTCTTCGTGTGCTCCAGCAGCGGGAAATACAGCGTGTGGGTGGCAATGAAACTTTGCCTGTGGATGTGCGCCTTATCACCGCCACAAACCGTGACCTTATGGAAGAAGTCCGCAGGGGGAATTTTCGGGAAGACTTGTACTACCGCCTTAATGTTCTTACCCTGCATGTGCCCGCCCTTCAGGAACGCACAGAGGATATCCCCCTGCTTGCCCAGCATTTTCTTACAGCTTTTTCCGCACGGGAACATAAGGATATTAAAGGTTTTACCCCGCGGGCTATGGACGCCTTGCTCAAATACACCTGGCCGGGCAATGTGCGGGAATTGGAAAACGCTATTGAACGCGCGGTGGTGTTGCTTTCCGGCGTGTATGTCACAGAGCAGGAATTACCTTCCGCTATTTTTGCCTCTCCCCATCCTGCAGACACCATACCAACAGCCGATATGCCCCCTGTAACGGACATGTATGGTCAGTCTGGCATAGCAGGAACAGCAGGAACAACAGAAATAGTTGACACGACGGGTTTAACACCGCCCTCTACGTTGTCCCCCCCCCCTGCCCCAGCAAGGGTATTCCCTGGAAAATATGGAAAAAAAGCTTATTATGGAAGCCTTAAAAGCCACAGGCAATAATAAAAGTGAAGCTGCCAAACGCTTGGGAATTTCCCGGAAGACCTTGCATTTAAAACTTAAATCGTATGAGGAGAACAAATAATCTACGCTGACAAAATACCCATTAGCCCTCTATCTGCGCCAGTTTTTGCAGAATACAGCCTAAACTTTTTAAAAAATAGGACGATACGCTTATTAAGCTTTACGTCTTCCAGGCTGCTGCCTGTGGGCTCTTCCCTCTCCCCCTGTACAAATCCCTCCTCCTGGCCACCAATACGCAGTGCCTGCCTATAATATTTGCCTGATGATTCAAAAATTATGCAGAAAGTGAGGCCTCCATGAGCATTAAAAAAGCGAACACGTGCATTAACCTTTTTGTTATTGGTATTATTCTTGTTGCTATTTTTTCTGTTTCCCTGCTGGTAAATTTTTCGCAGAGCCTGCTTATTGCAGAAGAACGCCGTACAGATGTGCTTGCCCTGGCGGAAGAACTGCGCCAAAGCTCAAAAAGTCTTACCAGTAATGTACGCATGTACGCGGTAACAGGTGATAAAGCCTATAAAGATACCTATTTTTCCATTGTGGAGGAAAGATCTGGTCAAAAACCGCGTCCGGCTTCCAGCAAACTGTACCCCAATGAAAAACATGACCTTGTGGAACTTATCCGTCAGCATGGCGTAAGTGAAAGAGAACTGGCCTATGTGCAGGAAGCCAGCAGACTTTCCAACGCGCTTATCCCGCTGGAAGAAGAAGCCATGCGCCTTGTGGAAGGTGTATACCCGGATGAAAAAGGGGACTTTACCGTAACGGGCGCGCCAGACAGGGAAAAAGCCATGGGCCTTGTTTTTGGCCGGGAATATATGGCGTTTGTGGCGCCTATTATGGAACAGCTGGATACATTTGTCCGCCTTATAGATGAAAACCAGAGTGCCCTTGTGGAAGCAGAAATACGCAAGGAACATTTTATCCGTAATGTCACCTATATATGCCTTGTCTTAACACTTCTGGCGGCTCTTTTTTCCATGTGGTACAGCACATTGCAGGTGGCAAAACCCATAGGCCGCACCATGGACTTTGCCCAAAATATAGCAGCCGGCAAGCTGGATACCCAAATACCTGTGACATCTAAAAATGAAATAGGCCAGCTCAATCAGGCTTTGTGTGATATGGTGCACGCCTTACAAGCCAAAATACAAGAATCGGAAAATCAAGCCCAAAGAGCGAGCAAAATGGGCTTAGAAGCCCATGAAGCCATGGAAGAAGCCAAAAGAGCCCATGCCGCGGATTGCGCTAAACAGGAAAATATTCTGGCAGTCGCCAAGCAGCTGGAAGGGATTGTGGAAGTGGTGTCTACCACATCCACAGAACTTACTGTCCAGGTGGAACAGTCTGAACGTGGGGCTGTGCTGGCTTCCAGCCACCTTACAGAAACAGCCACAGCTATGGAAGAAATGAATGCCACAGTGCTGGAAGTAGCCCGCAATGCAGGGACAGCCGCCAGTGCCTCTGACTCCGCACGCCAAAAAGCGCAGGAAGGGGCCATTATGGTAGAAAATATTGTCAAATGTATGGCGGATGTGGAAAATAACTCCACCCAGCTGCTGACGGATATGGAAAACCTTGGCCATCAGGCCAAGGCTATTGGTTCTATTATGGATGTTATTTCCGACATAGCAGACCAAACCAATATGCTGGCTCTTAATGCCGCTATTGAAGCCGCCCGTGCCGGTGAAGCCGGACGCGGCTTTGCCGTTGTGGCGGACGAAGTACGCAAACTGGCAGAAAAAACCATGCAGGCCACTGTGGAAGTGGGTAATGCCATTAACGGCATACAAAACAGTGCCGATAAAAACAGGCACAGTGTGGATGCCTCCGGCCAAAGTATTAGCCAGGCCACCAATCTTGTGCAGGAAGCCGGTAATGCCTTGCAGGAAATTGTGTTTATGGTGACAGCTACAGCGGATCAGGTGCGGGCTATTGCCACAGCCGCAGAAGAACAGTCTGCCACATCAGAATCTATTAACCGCTCCCTCGCCACAGTCAGTAACGCGGCCAGCGAAACAGCCATTGCCATGGCAACATCTGCCCAGGCCGTGGATAACCTTTCCAGAGAATCGCAAAAAATTATGGGCCTTATTGAACAAATGCTGAAGAAGGAAAACACTGTCTGAGGCTTTTAGTTTTACTCTATAGATATTTTCCCCATGATCCGCACAGAGCAGAAACGCCAGTAATACAGCGAACAGACACTCTTTTATACGGGGAAAATATTTAAACCGTTTTGTCGGAAAAATGCGCAGGAATCTGTATTCCCAATTTTTTCATCCGACTGCGCAAGGTATTGGGGTGCATACCCAAAATTTCCGCCGCACCCGCCTTGCCCTGCACCTTGCCGGCTGTCTGGCAAAGTGTATACTGGATAAACTGGCGTTCCATATCCGCAAGTGTACTGATGCCCCCTTCCTGCAACAAAGAAAACGCTGCCCGGTATGGGTGGGTTTTGATCCTGTAGTCTCCAGGCATACGAAAATGCAGTGGCCGCAGGAGTTGGCGCTCCCGCGCCTCCAAAAACGCGCGTTCTGCCACAAGTAAAAGCTCGCGTACATTCCCATGCCAGTCATACGCATACAGTTTTTCCAGCTCTTCTTCGCTGATGGATGGCTCTGTTGTTATATTATGTTCCTGTACCTTTTTTTCCAGAAATCCCGTCAGAATTGGCAAAATATCCATCCGCCGCTTGCGCAAAGGCGGGATTTCAATGGGGTACACCATTAATCTGTACAGCAAATCTTTACGAAACTTCCCTTCTGTCACACGCTGCGGTAAATCCTGGTTTGTTGCAGCGATAACCCGCACCTGCAATTTTTCCGGCCTTGCCGCACCAACACGCTGGATTTCTTTTTGTTCCAGCACCCGCAACAGCTTTGTCTGGGCTGTCAGGCTCAGCTCTGCTATTTCGTCTAAAAACAAAGTACCATTACTGGCTTCTCCAAAATAGCCTTTGTAGTTTGCCACTGCACCGGTAAAGGCCCCGCGCACATGGCCAAACAGTTCACTTTCCAGTAAGCTTTCTGGTATAGCCCCACAGTTCACCTTAATGTACGGGCCATTTTTGACGGCAGAAAGCGCCTGCAGGGTGTCTGC
>CAZJOG010000125.1:3760-7392 GCA_964547565.1 uncultured Desulfovibrionaceae bacterium | reverse complement strand
TCAGGAAAAAAATATACGGCTTTTGCCTGTACAAACTGCGGATAACCCCTGCGCCATAAAACGGGCCACTGTATGGCTAAAAGCCGCAGGAGAAGGATAATCCGCCGGGTTAAAGGGCAAAATGCAGGAAAGAAGAGGCGCCGGGTTTGGTGTGTAAAAATGAACCTCTGTAAATGCAGAGCCGGGGCGCGGGCTTAAATACCCGCGGGGAGAAGGCAAGGCCCCGTAACCCGATAAAAAGTCCTCCTTAGCTTTTTTGGAGGCCTCTCTGGCATACGGTTTGGCTTCCACATGGCTGGAGGTACTGCCCGGGTGCTGCCGCCAGTGGTATAAAATTTGCGGGATATGCACAAAAGCTTCCGCGCCGTATGTCTGCAGAATACGCAAGACCAAGTCATAGTCCTGCGAGCCTTCAAAGCCAGCACGAAACCCTGTGTTGCGCAAAACATCCGCACGGAACACCCCCAAATGGCTTACGCAGTTACATGCCAAAAGCAAAACAGGGTCAAAACCTGCTTTAAAAAAGGGGCTTGTACGTTTACCTGTATGCTCGTCCAGCCTGTCTTCATCGGAAAACAGCACAACAGGGGTTTTACCTTTTGCCGCACATTGTGCAAGTGTAAGGGCCACCTGCATAAGGGCGTGGGGGGGTAAAACATCGTCATGATCCACCAATACCACCCAAGGTGCCGCGCAAATTTTAAGCGCGCTTTGGCTTGCGGCGCAGATATGCCCATTTTCTTTACGAAACACCACTTTCAGGCGGCTGTCCTGTTCCATACAACTGTGTAAAATACTGGCAATAGCAGGGTTTGTGGACGCATCGTCCGCCACACAAATTTCAAAATACGGGTATGTTTGCGCCAGACAGGAGGCTAAAGCAGCCTCAAAAAACACAGGGTCAGGGTTATACACAGGCATGAGTATGGAAAACAAAGGGCCGCCCGTATCTGGCAGTTGCGGCCATAAACCCGGGGAGGGATTGGGCAAAGCCAGAGATGGTTCCACCACTTCCTGCCACACATCATAGACCAGACCGGAAAGTGGGGGCATACGGAAAAAAGAAAGCTGGATGAGTGTACGCAAAAACGGCTGGTACTCTGTTTCCCGCCATAGATCCAAATTTTCAAAAGCGCATGGGATATTAAGCTGTTGCGCGTAAACAGCCTTTTCTTTAAAGCGTTTTTCCCGTGCTTCAAAAGGCTGGATAAACACATGGAGAATTTTTTCTGCGTACAGGGCCGCCTGTCTGGCGGTTTCGTATAACGCCTGTGAGGCAATACGGGGCAAAGCCTGTTCTGTATCACCCGGTGCAAAACCACAGGCAAAGGCCGCGGCAAGAACACGCTGCATAATCTGCGGGGTAGAATCAAAGGGATAATACCGCGAGGCATGGGCAAAAAGCGCCTCGTACATCCTGTGTGCCAGGCAAAAATCAAGAAAGGCCAAATGCCCTTCCAGCCAGAAGGGTTCCTGCTCCAGACAAAGCAGAAGGGTGTCGGCCTCCTGTAATGGCGGGACAGGAAAAACGTGCCGACTTCCCGGCTTTACGCCCTGCCCTGATTGCGGGGCTGTATGCTGCCCACACTTGGCTTCCAGTTCTTGTTTGCGCGAAGGCCCAAGTTCCGGCTGCCATGTAGCCCAAGGGGTCAGGGAAAAAGTGTAGCCATCCTCAACAAGAAGGGTATGGAAGTCCGGGGTAAATATGCCGGCTTTTTGTAAAAACAGGGCTCTGTTTTCTGCGGCAGCGGCATTACGCCCGGGCGATTGCCCGCAGGCATGTTCTATACAAACAGAAGGGAAAACTGACACCCCCAGATTCCGTTCTTTCAGGCGGGCGCAAAAGTCCAGATCTTCGTAGCCATTGCGGTAGGCTTCATCAAAACAGCCAAGTTCTTCAAAAAGGGTACGGCGCACCATAAAGGCAGCGCCTGTAATAGCCTGCAGGGGCCGTTTTTGGGTGGCAACAGGGTGATCTTCCAAAAAACCTTCGTATATATGGCAGGGATTAAGGCTTGGATCAAATGTTATACCAAGGTGCTGGATATGGCGACGGCCTGTTTCATCAGGGGGAAAAAGCAAAAGTGGCCCGGCAGCCCCAAGTGTTTTCTCCTTTTCCAGAAAAAACGCCAGATGCCACCAGTTTTTTTCTACTTTTGTGTCATTATTCAGGAAAAAAAGAAAATCCGCGCCACTGGCCTGCGCCCCTCTGTTACAGGCGCCTGCAAAATTACGATTTTCCGGCATAGGGATATACAAAAAACGTTGCCCTAATACCTCCCGCCCATACGCTGCCAGTGCTGAACCTGCGTTTTTTTCTTCTTCTGGGCGTTGTATACCTGCGGCATTATCCACAAGGATAACGTCAAAATCTGCGTTTCCCTCTTTTGCGGACAAAGCAAGAGTCTCCAGGCATTTTTTGCTCAGGTATTCTTTGGTGTACGCGGGGATAATAACAGAAATAGACGGCAAATAGACTTCTCTTTTTAAGGTTACCCATCCTCTCTCAAAAAACTCTTTTCCACTTTTGTATAAAACCTTTCCACTCTTCGCGCGGAATTATCCCAATTAAAGGCCTGTTGGGCAAAAAGGCGGCCTGCCTGCCCTATTTTTTCCGCAAGGGCGGGATTTTCCATAAGGGTTATCAGGGATGTGGCTATGCTCTGGGCCCCTGAATCCGGCAGGATAAGGCAGTTTTCGCCATGTTTCAGGTGTTTACCAAGGTTGGTGGCGGCAGTGACAAGAGGACGGCCACTGGCAAGGAAAAAAGGGAGTTTGGAGGGAAAACGGCAGTCATCAAAGTCGCCCGGGGCCCCCGGCTGGACAAGCAAATTGGCGGCGCCTACAAGGGCGGGCAATTCTGTGGCTGGCACCATACCCACATGGACACCGTGGCGGAGAAAGGCGGCTTTGGCATCTGCAGAAATATCACCATACTCACCACCTGCACGTATAAGGCGCACGGGGTGACCGGCAGCGGCCAGTATATCAAGGGCCAGATAAAGTTCCTGCATCACATGGCTGTTGGCAAAATGGAAGTTACCCGGGTATGTGAGTACCCATTCGTCCGGGCCAATACCAAGTTGGGCGCGCACAGCCATATTAGGCTTGGGCGAAAGGCGAAAAAAGGCGTCTTCGCAGGCAGGCCAAAACACTTCCGAAGGCACATTTTCCGGCACAAAACGTTTCAGGGCATCAATAATACAGGTAACACCGGCTGCGCCTGCCAGAAACTCCTGATGATAGACAGGATGGCTAAATTGTGGGGCAGGCTCTATACGGCCATGACGGGCGGCTTCTTCCAGTTTATCAAAGGGTGCCCCATAGGCTTTTTCCAGAATATAGCGCTCATTATCTTCCAGATGGACCAGATAGGGGCGCTTAAAGTGTTCTGCCAGAAACAGGGTGACAGGCCGCACAACTTCCCGCGGGGTCCAGGCATGGAAAATAGCCTGCCGGAAAAAGTCCGGCCTTTTGGGCACAAGGGCCAATATTTCATCAAACGTAAGAAAACTATAGCGGACAGGGCCAAAATAATCATTTTTCTCATTTGGATACGGCAAAACCACGGTGCATGTATGGCCGCGGTCAACAAGGGCATTAGCCAGAAAGTGGATATGCACCCCACTGCA
>CAZJOG010000125.1:0-3750 GCA_964547565.1 uncultured Desulfovibrionaceae bacterium | reverse complement strand
CGTCGTAATTGAGAAAAAAGATATTCATTTTTCGCCTTTGCCCATGGCTTTATCACGCGCGGCGGCTGTGAGGGTGCCTTCTGTGATAAGGCCGCGGATGGCGTTTTTTTCCATGTGGTTAATGGCAGCGATAGTCACACCTGCCGGGGAACAAACCTGGGCGCGGGTATCTGCCATGGAAAGGCCGTTTTGCTGCACAAGGGCGGCTGTGCCTTCAAATGTAGCGGCCACGATATGCGCGGCATCTGTATGGGAAAGACCAAGCGCCACACCGGCATTCACCATGCCTTCCATAAACAGGCAGACAAAAGCCGGGCCACAGCCGGAAAGGGCGGTAACAGCGGCAAACTTGTCTTCCGGCAGGGCAACAGCCAGACCAACAGGGGCAAACACAGCAAGAAGCTCCCGGGCCAAATCGGCAGGTAAATCTTCCACACAAAAGGGCAAAACCCCCTTGCCCACTTTAACGGGCAAGTTAGGCATAAGACGTACAACCGGGCAAGCACCGGACACAGCGGCCTTCAAAGTAGCCATATCAACAGCAGCGGCAATGGAAATAATAATCTGCTCTGCCCGCAAAACTGGCTTTATGGTTTCCAGAAGGGGGACTATGTGGTGGGGTTTTACAGCAAGGAGCAGATAATCGGCCTGTTTTGCCGCTTCCTCCTGACTTTTTGCCCACTCCACCCCTTCAGGGGCAAGGCTTTGTACTTTTGCGGGGGTTTTATCATGGGCAAGAAGACGCAAAGGGCCATGGGCCAGACCTTTTAAAATGGCCGAACCCATAGCCCCACACCCTATACAGGCTAAGGTTTTCATTAGCCTACAATCTCAAGGGCGTTAAAGAAATAGCCCATTTCAAATGCGGCAGTTTCCGGCGCATCGGAACCATGCACAGAATTTGCTTCAATGCTTTGGGCGTATTTTTTACGGATAGTGCCTTCCGCGGCATTAGCGGGGTTGGTGGCGCCCATAAGTTCACGGTAGCGGGCAATAGCGTTTTCCCCTTCCAGAATGGAACAGACCACAGGGCCGGAACACATATATTCCACCAGGCTTGCAAAGAAGGGGCGCTCTTTATGCACAGCATAAAAACCTTCCGCCTGGGCGGGGGTAAGCTGGATCATTTTTATGGCTTTAACCTTAAGGCCGGCGCCCTGGATCATAGCCAAAATTTCGCCGGAAAGATTACGGGCAACAGCATCGGGTTTAATAATAGAAAAAGTGCACTCTGTCATAGGTACTCCTTAAAAGTATAGGCAAGTATTGTACCCAATTTCTGCTTTTTTGCAAGACGGGAAATAGGGCGCTTTTAGCGTGGCATACCCTTGGCCTCAGCGGCATACAATATCCATTTCTTTTACAACCGTCATATCCAGCTCCCCTTTATCTGCCATATCTTTCAGAATAGAGATAGCTTTTTCATGGGACATAGCAGCCCGGTAGGGGCGGTTTTCCGTAAGTGCCTGGTACACGTCAATACAGGCCAGCATACGCATTTCCAGACTCAGCTCATTCCCTTTCAGGCCAAGGGGGTAGCCTGTGCCATTCAGCCGCTCATGGTGAGAACCTGCCCATTGGGACACATTTTCAAAACCATCTATGGCAGAAAGAATGCTGTGGGTAATAGAAACGTGGGTTTTCATGCTGGCGTATTCCGTGTCGTCCAGTTTGCCGGGTTTATCAATAATAGAGTTGGAAATGGCAAGTTTACCCACATCGTGCAGGTGGGCCGCCATAATAAAGCAGGCAAGGTGGTCTTGTCTGAACCCATAATGGTAGCCCATTTTTTGGGCAATATCCGCCATGCCGAGTGAATGATTCAGGGTGAAAGTAGATTTTGCGTCAATAATGGAGGAAAAAAGACGGGTCATACGGGTAAGTTCCGCCAATTCCAAATCACGCACAAAGGGTGGGGTTATACGGGCAAGCGCTGCGTCAATATGGCTGTTTTCCAAATCTGACACAAAGGTATCGTCTACAAGAGACTGGAATATTTCCACCATTTCAGGGTCATAATACACCCCTTTTTCTTTTTCCAGGTGGGTTATCACATCTTCCATACTGCCCGCAGGGTCTACACCAAGGGCAAACTGCAAATCTACATTATCCGCCAGACGCAACGCCCTGGCGCGCGGGTTAATGTTTTGCCCCTGTATGCCAAAAAAACCGCTGCCATCCCAGTTTTCATGGTGTTCTTTAACCACATAACGCCCATCGCGGATAAAAGGGAACAACATAGCGTTTGTTTCCCCCAAAAGGCAGTGACTGGCAATATTTTCCAGAGCTTTAAGCTCTGCTTTGCCACGTTTGCGCATATATTCGGTAAGGGCATTATCATGCAAAATGGCGCAGCTTGCCATATCAAAAACATCTTCCTCTTCCATACCTGCCTGCCGGCAAAGTAACATGGACATATACGCCGCGCGTTTGGAATGGTTGGAAGTAACACCCAGTAAATCCTGCTCAACACAGTCAATAGCCAGTGAGAGAGCAAAAAGGACAGAGTTGGTATCTATTTTCATAGAAGAAATCCCTTTTTAAGCTATACGGATTTAATGTAGCGAACATATCCTAAATCTGTTCCCTGTATATGGCTTAACAGCCAGTCTTTTAAGAAGTTAAGCAATTCCATGGAAACAACAGACGTCTGGGTTTCCACATCATGCCTTGCCTGTGCAATTTTCTTTTCAAATTCACGGTGAGCGGCTTTATGGCGTGCTGTTTCAGGGTACGCGGAGCTGGCAAAAAAACGCTCTTCCGTGCTGAAATGGGTTTTGGTATATTTTTCCAGCCCTGCGATAACCTGATGCACAATAGCATCACTGGAATGGTCTTGCATAGCGGCATAGAGTTCATTTATCATATTAATCAGGGTTTTATGCTGATCGTCGATAAGGCGTATGCCTGTGCTGAGGTTTTTGCTCCACTGCACCAGCTTGTTTTCCTGTATATCTTCCGTGCTGCCTGTGGAAAGGCCGTGGACAATAATCTCCAGTCCACCCATATGGCCGGAAACCTCCACAACCGCACCGGTTATTTCTGCCATACGCTCCGCATTGTTTTTGGCAACTTCATGGATTTCCCGCATAGCCAAGCCTGCTTCCTGGTTGGAATGGGACTGGGATTCCACTGCTGCCGCAATATCCACAAGATGCTGGGTGGTCGTACGCATACTTTCCACAATTTCCGACATAAACGTGCCGATTTTTGTCATCAGCGCGTCCCCGTGGACACTGTGTTCTGCTGTTTTATCCACAGCGTCTATATTTTGCTGGGTTCTTTCCTGTATATTACGCACAACAAGGGCCACTTCATGCGTGGCCTGTGTGGTGCGTTCCGCCAGTTTGCGTACTTCATCCGCAACTACGGCAAAACCCTTGCCTGCCTCACCGGCACGGGCCGCTTCTATGGCGGCGTTAAGCGCCAAAAGGTTTGTCTGCTCCGCAACATCCCGGATAACATCCATGACAGATCCAATGCGGTCGGCCTCTTGCCCCAGTGCCTGCATGGATTCCTTCAGAGCAAGGGTACTGCTTTTTACATTATCCATCACCACAACAGCGTCATGCACATCCTGTATGCCTGCCATGGCTTTGTTCTGGCTTTCCATAGCCCCCTGCGAGGCCGCATGCACACCACTGTCTACATGGTGTATACTGTCCAAAATAGACTGAAGCGCTTCTGCAGAGCCAGCTATCTGGAAACGCTGGTGTTCCACCCCGCCGTCAATTTCTGCAATAGTCACAG
>CAZJOG010000124.1:0-7520 GCA_964547565.1 uncultured Desulfovibrionaceae bacterium | reverse complement strand
GGATGAGGATGTTGCCCGTGTTGTGGGCCAGCGAGTGCTCACCCTTATGGAAGCGCGCAAACGCACCTGCACAGGGCTGGAGCTGGAACGCGCCCGCCGTTTTCTGCCCCTTGCAAAAGAAATAGGCCAGGGGGAAGATGAAGACTCCCTTCTTCTGCTGGCCCTTTTACTGGATGAAAAATACCAGGCCAGTGTTTCTGCCCTTAATGCGGATGTGGAAGAAGCCCAGCCGGAACCACGCAAAAAGCCGCGCGAGACCAGAGAAGGCCGCGAACCCAGAGAAGACCGCCAAGCCCGTGAGCCCAGAGAAAATCGCGAAGCCCGTGAACCCAGAGAGGGCCGCGACCCCCGGGAAACCCGTAAACCCCGTGAAAGCCGTGAATCAAGGGAAGGGCGCGAACCGAGGGAAGGGCGTGAAGGCCGTGAAAGCCGAGCTCGACGCGAACCGCGCGAATTTGGAGAAAAAAACCCAAACGAAACAGCAAAACCCGACGCAGAAACAGGACGTTACAAACCACGCAGAAAGCGTTCCGCTGATAAACACGACTGATAAACGCGACTGATAAACGCAACTGATAAACGCAACTGATAAACACGACAGCTAGAGTTTTTCCGTTACTCAACGCGAAAACTCTGGCAGAATTTCCAGGAGTTTTTGTGAAGCATCTTTATGCCAGGCCGGATGAATCAGTCATTCGCAGTCTTATCCAAAACTTCCACGCCATGTTGGGAGAGCTGGATTACGGGCGTGAGCTTGCCATTTTTAACCTGGGCCGTTTGCAGTTTGGGAAAACAAAACGTCTTAAGGCGGAATTTAAGGCTTTGTATGTGGGTTTGTGGAACTTGGCCCTCAAACGCACCTTCCCGGAAGCGCATGAAGAAATTTTCCGCGCGTATATGAACTTTCGCCTGGAGGAAAACCCCAGGGAAAAAGAAAAACGCCTCCAGGAAAATGATCTGATACACCAGTATGTGGAGGCTTTGGCTATCCACGGGGATGCAGATTTTCAAAATGTGGCCCGCCATCTGCTTTCTTTTTCCGATGTGCCAGACAGCCAGCTTAAACCGCTTAACCTCAAACTGGCTCTGCACATACGCTCTATGTACGATTATTTTTTTAAGCATCTTTTCAGCAACATGGAATAAGCGCCCCGCTTTTTCTGCAAGCCCCCCTGATTTTTATGCCCCCATTTGGTTCCCTTGTTTTACTTATAAGCCCGCGTGGTAAAAAGCGCATTTTGCGCGTGGAAAATGGCCAGGACTGGCACAGCCAGGATGGTATTCTTTGTATGGAAACTCTGGCCCAAACTCCTTATGGGCAGGAAGTTTTTACCAGCATGGGCGTGCCTTTGCGTGTGCAACAGCCACTGCTGGACGATTTGGTGATGGGCATAAAACGCCAGACCCAGATTATGTATCCTAAGGATATGGGGTATATATGTATGAAACTGGGGGTAGGCAATGGCCGCACAGTGCTGGAAGCCGGTTCAGGCTCAGGCGGTTTTACGCTCGCGCTTTCCTGGTTTTCCGGCAATGGGGAAGTGCATTCTTTTGAAGCCCGGGAAGAATTCCACAAACTGGCCCGCAGGAATTTGGAATGGGCCGGCCTTGGCCACAATGTCACCCTGTACCACCGCGACATAGCCGAAGGTTTTGCGCCGGAATTTTCTCCCGCCACCCGGCAGGCAGATGCCCTTTTTCTGGATGTACGCACCCCATGGGACTACCTGCCCCTTGCCTTGCCTGCGCTAAAAACAGGCGCGCCTATGGCCTTTTTACTGCCTACGGTGGATCAGGTTTCCCGTCTTTTGCTTGCTTTGGAAAAAGGCCCGTTTGAAAGTGTGGAAGTTTCAGAATTGCTGATCCGCTCATGGAAACCCATACCAGATCGCCTGCGCCCGAATGACCGCATGACAGCCCACACAGGTTTTCTTGTGTTTGCGCGGCATCAGGAAAAAAGCGCCGCATGGGACAATTCCATCACCTTGGGTACACGCGAACGTAAGCAGGAAGCCGCCAGAAAAGCGCGTCTTGACCCAGACAATCTTGAGGATCTTAATAATCGGGATGACTTTGACAGCGACGGGGTGTTGTAAACAAAAGTGATGTGAACAACCAGAGTTACATCTAGAGGAAATTAAACCCCTCTGCTTACCCACAGCGCCACTATTGTACCCACAAACACCAATGCGGCTATAACGGCATTCAGCGTAAAAAACGCGGTGTTTACTTTTTCCAGATTATCCGGTTTTACCATACGGTGCTCCCACAGCAGAAGGCCCACCACAATAAACCAGGTAACAGCGCCCACAAGGCCAAGACCAGCCGCCCAAAACGCCAGATACAGGAATATGGCGAATATCACATGGCAAAATGCCGCCAGTGTAAGGGTAAAGGGAATACCAAAACGCGCGGGTGCAGAAAACAAACCAGCCGCAATATCAAAGTCCATATCCTGTGTGGAATAAATCATATCAAACCCAGCGGACCAGAACAGCACGGCCAGAAAAAACAGCGCCGCTTCTATGCTTAAAACAGGCAAAACACACAACCAGCCTGCTACAGGGGCAAAAGCCAGACAGAAACCCAGCAAAAAATGGCACATCCATGTGTACCTTTTGGAGTAACTGTATAAAATAATAGCCAGCACAGGCACAGGGGAAAGCACAAACACCGTGGTGTTAATAAGCGCCACTGCCCCAAAATACACAAGCGCGGACACAAACGCAAAAAAACGCGCCGCATTGACGGAAATTTCCCCCGTCACAAGCGCCCTTTGGCTTGTGCGGGGGTTAACAGCGTCATACGGCAAATCCAAAAGCCGGTTAAGGGTCATCGCAAAACTGCGTACCCCCACCATGGCCACAGTCAGCCACAAAAATTCCCACAGGGGCGGCCACCATGTTCCCATTGCAGCAGCAGCCAAAAAAGCCCCAAGCCACGCATACGGTAAAGCAAAAAGAGAATGCTCCAGCTTTATCATACGCGCCCATACCCGGGCGCTGTGTTTAAACCTGAGTATACGGGTAGCCTGCTCCTGCGAAGAAAAGGCCAGGGGCTGATTTGCAGCCGGTTCTTTGGGTTGCTCTTGGGAAGACATGGTATTCCTTATAACGTGAATAAAGGGGAAACTGTGTACAGGATTTTACAGGGATTCTTCCTGTTGAGGGGCTGCCTGGGGAGCTGGTTGGGGATTTTGCCGCGGGGCTTGCTGGGGAGCCGGGTCCTGGAGCAAAAAGTCAAAGAAACGGTCCACAGAATGGCCCAGACCATTTTTCCAGTCTTTGGCGGCGGCTGCGCCTTCATCCCAGTAACGCTGCATTTTTTCTTCCATAGTTTCCTGCGAGGCTTTTTCCAAAGTCAGCGCGCCAAGGCCACCTGTGGCAGCGTTTAGCTTTTCATGCAGGCTGGCCATTTCCTTGCGTGTTATTTTGCCGTCCTGCAAGGCTTCCTGTAAAAACGGCAACACTGTCTGTTTGTATATGTCAGGCGGTAAAACATCACGCATAGTCACAAAACCCATATAGGTGGCGGGGTCAATTTCCGCGTTTTCCAGAGTACGCACATGCGCCACCCCTGCAATTGCCGCAAAACAAAGGGCAAAGGCCAATACGGCTATTAAAATATTTTTGGACATATCCACTCCTGTTATTGTGCAAGTTTTCGCTGGGCGTAAAGAATAAGTTTGCCTGCTTCCTCAAAATTGGGGTCCAGGCGCAAGGCCATCTGCCCAGCCTTGATGGCATGCTCCCATTTTTGCCAATCCAGGTATAAACGGCCCAAATTGAAAAATAGGTTGGGGTCATTATTGCCGCTTTGGGCGGCTTTAAGATAGGTTTGCTCTGCTTCCGGGTATTTGCCAAGTTTGCGCTGGGCCATGGCTATAGAATTAAAAAGATGTTTGCTTTCCGCCCGTTCTGTATACGCTTTGCTCAAGTAAGGCAACGCGGCCTCATACTGTTTGGCGGCAAGCAGTCTTTCCCCAATTTCTGCCACATGGGCATTATCGTCCGCAAATTCCTCTGCAGAAGCCTGGAAAAGCTCACGCGCGGCTTTAATGGATTCCGGGTCTCCTGCTTCCAGAAGCTGATCCCCCTGCAGCAGGTGCTGGGCTTTGCGCACGCGGACAGCCTGGGCCATTTCTTCGCGTACCTGATCATTCATGGTGTCCTGGAAGGCATCAATCAGCATACGCAAAGAGTCCATCAGCTCTTTTTCTTTTCCCGGGGTATAGGTAAGTTCCAGAGCGGCAGATTTACGCACCGTGGGGTCTGCCATGATAATATAGGTTGCGTCTGTAATAAGGCGCTCAAATTCATCCTTTTCCTGTTTCAGAAGAGGGTTTTTAAAAATAACCGGGATAGTTTCATACAGGGTTTGAAGAGCAGCCAAATATTTTTTTTGCCGCACAAGCGCATTAATACCCGTAAGTTTTGTTCGTGCCCTGGTAAGATCAGCTGACATACAACTCTCTCATTCTTTTGGGCACAGCGCGTGGCCGTGCTGGTTTTCACGGGCAAAAACTGCCCGGACATACGCCAGATCTTCCGGAGAATCCACACCATGGCTACGGTGGGAAGTACGCGCAACAAAAAGGGGAATATGGTGTTCCAGAAGGCGAAGTTGCTCCAATTTTTCCATTTTTTCCAATGGGCTGGGAGGCAAAGAGGTAAACAGGGCAAGTGTGGAGCGGCTGAATGCGTATAAACCTATATGGAAAAGATACGGCGCGGCTTCATCGCGTCCAAAAGGGATAGGCGTGCGGGAAAAATACAGGGCAAAACCATCCTGCGCACAGGCAATTTTAACTTTGTTGGGGGAGGCTACAAGCGCCGCTTCTTCCGGCGCGGCTGTATAGGCAAGGGTTGCGGCTGTAAGGGCGGGGGTATGGGAAAAGGGGGTAAGAAGGTCATCCAGCATAGCGGGATTTAAAAGAGGCTCATCCCCCTGTATGTTGACGATAACAGAATTTTCAGGCAATCCTAAAAGGCGGGTTGCTTCTTCTACACGGTCTGTCCCGCAGGTATGCGCCGGACTTGTGTGTACAAAGGGTACCCCAAGGGCAGCGGCGGCCTCTTCCACACGGGCGTCGTCCGTTGCCAGCCAGACATTTTCAAGGCTTGCGCATTCCTTCGCCCTCGTGTACACATGCCAAAACATGGGCTTACCCCCAATATCCGCAAGCGGTTTGGCAGGCAAACGCGTAGAAGCGTAACGGCAAGGAATAACAGCATAAAATGGCGGCATACAGCCCACAGCAATTCCCCTCAAAAGTTCCAGAAACACCTGTATGGTAAAGTTTGTATCTCTTTTACCCCCATACACGGTGTATGTATAAACGATTTCTTCATCTTTTGGAAGTCTTTTCATTTGTAAAAAAAGTATGTGAGATAAACCCCCTATGAGTAAAGACCTGATAATTGTGGAATCTCCGGCTAAAGTAAAAACCATTAAGAAATTTTTGGGACAGTCGTTTAATGTGCAGGCCAGTGTGGGGCATATACGCGATTTGCCGCCCAAAGAGATTGGCGTGGATGAAGAGCATGGGTTTGTGCCCAAATATGTTACAATAACAGGCAAGGAAAAAGTTGTAAGCGCCCTCCGGGAGGCTGCCGCAAAGGCAGATACCGTGTATCTTGCCCCCGACCCTGACCGCGAGGGAGAGGCTATTGCCTGGCACATTGCGGAAAGTATTAAAGATAAAAATAAAAATATCAAACGGATCCAGTTTAACGAAATAACCGCACGCGCCGTCAAAGAGGCTATTGCCCACCCGCGTGACATAAACGCAGACCTTTTTGATGCCCAGCAGGCACGGCGTGTGCTGGACCGTCTGGTGGGGTATAAAATTTCTCCCCTGCTCTGGAAAACTATTAAGCGTGGTATTTCCGCCGGCAGGGTGCAGTCTGTTGCTCTGCGCCTTATTGTGGAGCGGGAAGAAGAGCGCCAGGCTTTTACACCGGAAGAATACTGGGTGTTTAAGGCCCTTTTGGAGGCCAATACCCCGCCGCCGTTTAAAGCCGATCTTGCCAAAGTAAAAGGCAAAAAACCTGTTTTGCCCAATGAAGAAGCCGCCCTTGCCGTAGAAAAAAGTATGGAAGGCCAGCCCTTTGTGGTAAAAAGTGTGGAAGAAAAAGAGCGCAGCCGCGACCCTTTGCCGCCTTTTATCACCTCCACCCTGCAACAAACAGCCAACCAGCGTTTGGGTTTTTCCGCCAAACGCACCATGACCTGCGCCCAGCGTCTGTATGAAGGTTTGGAATTGGGGGATGCCGGCACAACCGCCCTTATCACCTATATGCGTACAGACTCTGTACGCATTGCGGATGAAGCGCGGGAGGCAGCCGCCCAATATATTGAGCAAAACCATGGCAAGGAGTATTTACCCCCCGCCATGAAAGGTGGTGGCAAAGGCCGCGTGTTTAAGGGGAAAAACACCGCCCAGGATGCGCACGAAGCTATCCGCCCTGTGGATGTGTTTATTTCCCCCGCTTCCATACGCGAATATCTGGACCCAGACCAGTTCCGCCTGTATAACCTTATTTGGAGCCGTTTTGTGGCCTCCCAGATGGCGGCTGCCCGTTTTCACGACACCAGCGTGCTTATTACCTGCGGCCCGACAGAATGGAAAAGCAAGGGCGAACGTATGCTTTTCCCCGGTTTTTTTGCGGTTATGCCCAAAAGCGCGGAGGAAGAAGACAGCGCCCTGCCCTCCCTCACCGCAGGCCAAACACTTACATGCCGCGAAATGAAAAAAGAGCAAAAATTTACCCAGCCCAGCCCGCGTTACACGGAAGCTTCGCTGGTGCGGGAGCTGGAAGAACGTGGTATTGGCCGCCCTTCTACTTACGCCGCCATTATTTCTACCATCCAGGACCGCGAATATGTACGCCTGGAAGATAAACACTTTGCCCCCACAGACTTGGGCAATGTGGTGGTGCAACAGCTCAGGGAGCACTTTACCAACCTGATGGACGTGGGTTTTACCGCCACCATGGAGGATAATCTGGATAAAGTGGCGGATGGGGCTCTTTCCTTTGAGCATTTGCTGGGAGACTTTACCAAAGAATTTAACCCCACACTGGACGCTGCCGCAAAAAATATGAAAGCGGTTAAGGGGGGTATGCAAACAGATGTGCTTTGCCCCACCTGCGGCAAACCTCTTGCCGTTAAATTTGGGAAAGCGGGGGAATTTCTGGCCTGTACAGGGTATCCGGAATGCCGCTATACCTCTAACTTTTCCCGGGACGAAAAAGGCGCCATCCAGTTACAGGAAAAAAAGGTGCCGGAACGTCAGGTTGTGGGTGTTTGCCCTGTTTGTGGGGCGGATTTGGTGCTTAAACAATCCCGCACAGGCAGCCGCTTTATCAGTTGCTCCCGTTACCCGGAATGCACCCATGCCGCACCATACGCGACAGGTGTAGCCTGCCCCAAATGTGCAAACGGCAAACTGGTGGAAAAAAGTTCCAAACGCGGGAAAATCATATATGCATGCGACCAATACCCCAACAGCGATTAAG
>CAZJOG010000123.1:0-7528 GCA_964547565.1 uncultured Desulfovibrionaceae bacterium | reverse complement strand
GTCAGGATAGACAGCAGGGGGAAAATGGGGTATAACACCACCCAAGTACTGGCTATATTACTGTTGGTCTGCAAAATTTTTTGCGTGTGTTTTTAGATGGAAAATACCTTTGAAGGAGGCACTATGCCTTTGTCTGTATACCGTATGCCCCATGCCCTGCTTTTGGCCTGTGCGCTTATGTGCGCGTGGCCGGTAGCAGCCGTTGCCGCTGAAAAAAACAGTTATACTATGGAAGAAGCTGTCAACCGCGCCCTGGAGATGAACCCCTCCATAGGTATGACAGAAGCCAGTCTGCAGGCTGCCACAGCTGGCAAACGCGGAGCTGCCGGTGGCTTTGGCCCCTCTGCCAGCACCTCGTATTCCTTTACCCAGTATGACCAACCGCGGATTTACTCCTCCAATATCACATTACCTGTTGTGGGTACTATTTCCATGCCCCCTAATGTGGCGAATGACCGCCACAATTATTCCTGGCAGGTTATGGTTTCCCAGCCCTTGTTTACAGGTTTTAACCTGCTTTCCACCTACCAGAAGGCTGCCCTGAATGAAGAAAAGCAGGCCCTGCAACTGGAGCAGGCCCGTCTTGCCCTTACAGGGCAGGTGCAGGAAGCGTTTTTGGGCTATCTTGCCGCAGAACAAAGCAGACTGAGTGCTTCCCGTTCGCTTGAGCGCGCCCGCGCCCAGCTTGCCACAGCCCAGGCCGCGTATGACCTGGGTTTACGGCCGCGTCTGGATGTCTTGCAGGCAGAGCTGGATGTTTCCAGTTCTGAAGCAAAACTTATCCAGGCGGAAAACACTATTTCCACCTTACGCGCACAGCTTAACACCCTTATGAAACTGCCTGTGGAAAATGCCACGGAATTTATGGGAGACTTAAACCTTGTCCCCTTTGATATGACCCTTACCCAGTGTCTGGAACGTGCCTTGCGGCAGCGCCCAGATTTACAGATGGCGTATAAAAGTTTGGCTATGGCGGAAAAAGATGTAAAAATTGCCCAAAGTTCTTTTTACCCGCAGGTTTCTGCCACTTTTGTCTGGGCAACCCAAGGGGATACATGGGAAGCAGCCGGCACAAAATACCGGAAAACCCCCAGAGAATTTTCCCAGTGGCAGGCAGGCATAACCGCCAACTGGGCGCTGTTTACTTCCGGCAAACGCTATTATGGTACAAAGCAGGCAGCCGCAGGGGTGCGTGCCATCACTTACCAGGTGGAGCAAACCACAGATCTGGCGGCTTTGGAAGTAAAATCCCGTCTTCTTGCCTCACAGGATGCCAAACGTCTTGCAGGTGTTGCGGCTGTAGCGTTTGACCGCGCTTCCCTTGCGTATGAAAATGCCAAACTGCTGTATGAACTGCAGGTGGGCACCAGTCTGGATCTTTTAACCGCCCAGTCTAATCTGGCGGACGCGGAAACCTCCCTTATTAATTCCCACGTGCAGTATCTTGTTGCTATTTCCCGGCTGTATATCGCCATGGGAGAACTGCATCCCGCGCTTTAACCGCTCTTAACCTGCGTATTTTGCTTTATCCACAATTAGCCTTCCCAGGTAAATTCTATGCCTGGGAAGGTTTTTTTGCGCCTGTTTTTAGGTGTACGCTCTTGGAAGAGGGTCAAAAAATGCTCGACTTTTCGCCCATCATGCCGCATACTCACCGGAAATAGAATCACTATCATACATACAGGAAAAAGAACCACTATCCGCGGGTAGCCTTTGGCTGTACCCAGCCAGTCATTGGGGGAATATGGAAAGCTTGTCTATTTTGCATGTGGCGGACTTTCATCTGGATACCGCTTTCCCGGGTCTTGCGCGTTTTACGCCTGCCATGGCTTCCACCATGCAAAAGGCCACATTTACGGCGCTTACCCGTTTTGTGGCACTTTGCAAGGAACAAAAGCCCCATGCCGTTCTGTTTGCAGGGGATACCTACAACCAGGAAGATATGAGCCTTGCCGCCCAGCTGGCACTCAGGGACGCGCTGGAAGAAATTGTTTCTGTTGCACCTGTTTTTGTGGTGCATGGCAACCATGACCCCTTTTCCTCCCGTCTGCAAAGTCTGCACTGGCCTGCGGGAGTAAAGGTTTTTGGCACGGAAAAAGAAGAAGTGCCGCTGTATACTGCCGCAGGGGATTTGCTGGCGCTTATCCATGGCCAGAGCCATATTTCCGGGAAGGAAACCCGTAATCTGGCGGCCGGGTTTAAGCGAAACCCAGCTTTTTCTTGCCCGCAGATTGGGCTTTTGCATGCGGATGTGGGGGGGCGTGACGGTGGATTATATGGGCCCTGCACAGTGGAAGATTTGGTGCATTCTGGTCTGGATTACTGGGCTTTGGGCCATGTGCATGAGTGTGTTGCTGTTTGCCAAAATCCTTTGGCTCTGTACGCGGGTACACCGCAGGGGCTGGATATTTCTGAGCAGGGGGAAAAAGGCGCAACACTGGTGACTTTTTCTCCGGATAACAACCTGCCTGTCACCCGTTTTTTCCCTTTAGGCCCGGCTGTCTGGATGTATGTGGATATTGATCTGGAAAATCCGCCCTTTGGCAGCCCCAGCCCGGAAACTTTGCCCACACTGGAAAGCCTAATCCGGAAGAAATTGCGCCATCTGGGAGAAAACGCCCCTTTGTTTTGTAGCCACATACTGGCGAGGGTGCGGCTTTTTGGGCGCAGCCCGCTCAGTGCCGTATTGGGGCGGCTTTCCACACGCAACAGCCTTTGTGAGGCCCTGCAAGATGAAGATATAAGCCCGGATAAAGGGGCGGCTGTGTGGGTAAAAGATTTGGAAGTGTATACCCGCCCGCCTTTTGACCGCGAGCAGGCTCTGCAAAGGGAAGATCTGGTGGGCGAAGTTCTGCGCGAGGCAGATACATGGCGTACAAGCTTACAATCTGGCACGCAAGAAAGTGAAGTACGGGTTATGCTGGAAAAAAATCTGCAGGAAGTATTTTCCGGCTCCCGCAAACATGCAGGTTTATGTGTGCCGGAGAATACCATACTGGCAGAACTTGTGCAGGAAGCAGAACGAATTGTGATAGATTATCTGGAAAAAACCCCTTCCTGATACGAAAAAAAGAGGAAACCCATGCGGATACGGTCCTTCCATATAGAAGAATTTGGTGTTTTGCGTCATCTGGATGTTTTGTCCATGCCAGATGGTATGGCTATTTTTCTGGGAGAAAATGAAGCCGGCAAAAGCACCACCCTGGAATTTTTTCGTACAATGCTGACAGGTTTTCCCGGGAATCGTTTAACAGAAGATAAAGCCCTGCTGCGGCAGTTTGGCCCACGCCAGGGAGGCACACTTTTTTTGGAAGACGAGCATTATGGCCGTATCCGTCTTGTGCGCTCTTTGGGTACCAACAATGGGGCGCCTGCGCTTTTTGATGAACAGGATGTTTCGCTTTCCACAGCTGTTTTGGATTCTATGCTGGGTGGTGTAACGCGCGAAGTTTTCCGTCAGGTCTATGGCTTTAGCCTGGGGGAATTGCAGAATTTTGAAACCCTGAATTCGGAAGGGGTGCGTAATGCCCTGTATGGGGCCAGTTTTGGCGCTGGCCTGCTTTCGCCCATGGAGGCTATGCAGAAATTGCAGGCAGAAATGGACGAACTTTTTAAACCCAATGCCAAAAAACCCCGATTAAATGAATTGTTCCGCCAGGCGGAAGAATTGCGTAAAGCCCTGCAGGAGGTTAATGCCCGTTCCGCCCGCTTTGACGCGCTTGCCCTTGAGCAGGAAACAGGAAAAAAGGCTCTGGAAGCCCTGCGGGAGGAAAAAACACGTCTGGAAGAAGCCGTGCATATGCTGGAACGTCGTCTGGGTGTATGGCAGCAGTGGGAAGAATGGAAATTGTGCGACGCCCGCCTCCAGTATCTGGAAAAAGATGGCCCTATTAACCCCCATTTCCCGCAGGATGGAGTTGCCCGCCTTACCCGTCTGGAAGAAAAACTGGAGGAAAACCGCGCCTTAAAAGAGCAGGTGCGCGCCAAAAGATTTAACCTGCTCCAGCAGATAGACACCCTGAAGATTGATGTTGAGCTTTTGCCGCACAGGCATTTTTTGGATGCCTTGTCTGAGCGTAAAACAAGCTGCCTGAATGCCTTAAACGCGCTGCCTTCCCGTCAGGCTGGCCTGAGCCGCGCGCGGGAACAGCTTGAACGCCTGCTTTCCCTGCTGGGGCCTGACTGGGATATGCCCCGTATCCATAAGCTGGATCGTTCCATTTTTGTGCGGGAAGAATTGGAAAGATTTGCGGCAGATATCCAGCATGCCAGAAACGCAGAACTTTCTGCCCAATCCGCTTTAGACCGTGCCACACGGGAAACCGCCCATGCGCGGGAAAATGCCCGTGTAGCAGAAAGCACACTGGCCGCATTGCCGGAAGCCCCGGCAGAGCTGGATGCCCCCGCACGCGATGCTCTGCGCAAAGAATTGCAACACTGGGAAGAATCCGTCAAACTTTTGCCAGAGCGTCAAAAAACCTATAATGCCACAGCCCAGGAATACAGCCGCACACTTAGCCATCTTTCTTTGCGGCCGCCCCTTATGGAAAACCGGCAGGAAAGTCTGCCCTCCATATCCGGTATGCCCTCTGGTATGGGCGCTGCTGTGCAGGCTTTGTCTGATGCCCAGCAGGAAGCTTTGGCACTTGCAGAAGAACTGGCGGGGCAAAATGCCCAGGCAGAAGCCGCGCGACGCGATTTACAAATTGCCCGTAAAGAAGAAGAGGCTATGGCTCTGCGCCTTGCCCGTACCCAAAAGGAAGCAACGCTTGCGCGTTCCGGCCCCGGGCATACCAATAGTCTGGAAAACAGGCGTCTGGCTTTGCGTGGCCTGCGCCAAAATCTGGCGGCTTTGGAGGCGGAGCATGCACGTTTGGCAGATGTGACAGAGCATTACACAGCCCAAAAAGCGCTTTTCCCTGCCCCGCGGTGGAAAAAACTTTATCTTTTGCTGGGTTGTGTGTTGTTGCTTGTGGGTGCGCCCTTACTTTTTGCGTACTTTTTCCATACTATGGGGCAGGTAGACCCCCGCGTTATTACAGAATTTTTGCCTTTTATCCAACTGGAAAAACTTTTGCCTTTTGTTAATGCAGAAGGTTTTATCCCATTACCGCTCTGGTTTTCTTCTGCCCTTACATTTTTGGGTATTGTGCTTGTGTTGTCCAGTGTGCCGCATGCCAGCCCGGACTATAAGCGGGGCATGGTGCAGCTTGGGCATTTACGCGCCCGTAAGGAAGAAACAGAAAAAAACAAACAGGAACTGGAAAAAGAGCAGGCCACTCTTTGCGCCCAGCTTGGTATAACAGGCGCAGGTCTTTCCCCGTCTGCGGATGCGGAGGCCCGCCCCATGCAACTTGCCGCTTCTGCCATGTTGCGTGCTACGCCTGCCACATTGGCAAGTTTGGATGCTTTGGAAATGGATCTGGAAAAAGAGCGGGACCAGAATATCGCCGGAGAACGGCTGGAAGCGGAAGTTCGTTCTTTACAGGATGAACTGGCAGAATGCCATAAAAACACCGCGGCTGTGGAAGCTGTGTGTAACCGAGCAGAAAGCGCTATTAAGCATACCCGCAGCCGGTGGCAGGACTTTTTCCACCGCCTGCATGTGGGGACAGTGCCTGCGCCTGAAGGTGCAGCCGCCTATTTTGCCCGTGTGGATGCCGCCCGTCTGGCGGGTGAAACCTGTACCCATTTGCAGGAAGAAATGCAAAATCTGCAAAAAGCCGGTCAGGAGCTGTGCCTTATGGCAAAGCAGTTTTTGCCTGCCCACCTTTTAGCGGAAAATCCCGCGGAATCCTTAACCCCAGAAAGCTGCGCCCTTGTTGTCCGTAAAGCGCTGGAAGCCTGCCGCAATGCCGAACTTTTGGCAGAAGAACGGGTGCGCGCGCAGGAATCTTTGCGTCTTGCGCAGGAATCTCTGGTGTATGCAGAAAATAATGTGCAGGCCAACCAGCTTGCCCTTGCTGAAGCCCGTGCCTCTGTGGAGGCCAAAGACACGGAATGGCAAACATACATAAAAACTATGGGCTTTGGCCTTAATCTTTCCCCATCTACCACCCGCGAAGCTTTGGACACCATGGAACGCTGCCTGAATGCAGAGGCGGAAGTTGCGCGTTTGGAAGGGGAATGTGTGGCCCTGACAAAAGAAAAAGAAACCCTCACCAACCCCTTGGAAGAGCTTGTTAAAACATTGGGCCGCCAGCCCCATAAAGGTTTGGACTCCGCACCGGACTGGCTTGCTACTTTGGATATACTGCGCAATGAAGCGGAAAAAAGCCGGCAGGCGCAGGAGGAACATACCCACCTTATTGCCCGTAAAACAGAGCTGGATTTGGAAGAAGACAGGCTTAAGCATGAGGAGGAAAATACCGCCCGTGCTCTTGAGGCTTTACTTGCGGAAGGCAAATGTTTTTCTGCGGAAGAATTTAGGCGTGTTTCTTTGCTTTTTACAGAAAAAGAGGAACTGGTGCGCCGCAAAACAGATTTGGAAACCACACTTTCCATGGCTCTTGCAAGCCCGGTGTTTGCCTCTGTGTATCCTTCACTCACGGCTTTTCTAAAAAGCTTTGAACCCTTGGAGCAGAAGGAACTGGAGGAAAGTCTTGCCCATAACAGGCAGGCCCTTGTGCAAAGCAGGGAAGAAGAGGAAAAGCAGCAAGCCGCTTTAGCCGGCAGATCCGCTGTACTGGAAAGCCTGCAAAGTTCGGAAGAAGGTGTCAAACTTCGGCAAAACCTTGCAGCAGCGGAAGAAGAAATAGCCTCTCTTGCCACAGAGTGGGCGCGCCTTGCTCTTGCTAAACGTCTTTTGCATGAGGCCAGACAATGCTTTGAGAAAAACCGTCAGCCAGAAGTTGTGCGCCTTGCGGCCCAGCTTTTTTCCACCATTTCCGGCGGCGCGTGGACAAATATTACGGCGTCTCTGGAAAATGGCAGTCTTATGGTTATGCCCCCGCATGGGGAGCCTGTTTTGCCGGAATATCTGAGCAGGGGCGCGCAGGAACAGCTTTACCTTTCTTTGCGCCTTGCGCATATCCAGTCACACGCCGGGCGCGCCACCCCTCTGCCCCTTATTATGGACGATATTCTGGTTAACTTTGACCCCCAGCGCACGGAACGTGCTATACAGGCTTTGGCAGACGTGATTTCCCCGAAGGAAGAAGGCGTCCGTGGCCACCAGATTTTGTTTTTTACCTGCCACCCGCATATTGCGGATATATTACACACAAAAATACCCGGCAGTACCCTGTATCACCAGACACGCAGTGGCATACAACAAGCCTGATGTGTGTTTTTCCGCACAGTGCGTTCTGCCTGGTGTTTTCCTTTGGGCAAAAACTGTGGCTTTTTAATCTGCGTTAATATGCCGGTGTTTGGCGCTTACACCTTTCACCACAAAATAGGTATGTTCCGCAATATTTTCCGCACGGCGTGAAATACGTTCCAAAGCCCGTACAATAAAAATAAAGTGCATGGATGCCCAGGGGGTAAGCTGGTTTTTTTGCACACTTTCCATCATATTCTGGTACAT